>JANOZG010000447.1:0-17608 GCA_031429275.1 Planctomycetota bacterium | reverse complement strand
ATTGATTTAAATGGAATTTTTCATGGCACGGCGCTCGCGATGCTGATGAATTCGGGCCGTGTTGCATCTGGTCTGAACAAACCCGCGTCGGAGACACGGGCAACATTGGCGCAGCCACGTCCGCACCACCGTCAGCAAAGCCGACTCCGCGTCAGGCGACAACCACGCCTGCGAGTAGCCCAGCGTTGCCTGTGCAGTCAGGTCAGGGGCGGTCCCGCGTCGGAGACACGGGCAACATTGCTGCGAACACGCCCGGACCACCTTCGAGCCTAGTGCAGAATTCACAAACAGACCCTGCTCCTGTCATTCGTCGTGCGCGGCGAGTGACTGCGAAAGAACTCAATGAGCCCGTCGTCGAAATTGCCGTTGACGACAATGCCCAACCGACGGTGAAAGCTCGTGTCGTTCGTGGACCACAGGATCTGCAGGCCGAATCTGTGCGACATACGGCCGCGACGTTGTCCGCACCGCCGGAAGATTTTGAAACTCTGCGACAGAAAGTGTTTGCTTCATTTACAAGCCCTGCAATTCAGCCTGTGCCGGTAGCTTGGTCTTATCGCATCGGCATTGCACTGACGTCCATGTTTATGATCATGCTGCCGCTCGTTTATCTCGGAATGATCTTCGGTGTCGGCTGGTCAGTCTACTACCACGCGACGAATCATACGGGGATGATGTCAGCAGCATCGCAGGCGACATCGGGCCGCAATTCTGGCAGAGCTGTCATCTTCGCGTTCCTCGCGTATTTGACGCCAATTGTGGCAGGTGTTGTGCTGATACTGTTTATGCTCAAGCCGCTGTTTTCGAAGCAGTCCAACGATTCCGGACGACGAACTCTTAAACCCAGCGAAGAGCCGTTGCTGTTCGAGTTTGTCGATCGCATCTGCGCGGCAGTCGGATCACCGCGACCTCGTCGTATTGACATCGACTGTAATATCAATGCCAGTGCCAGCTTTGGTCGTGGTCTGTTGAGCATGGTGGGGCACGATCTGGTGCTGACGATCGGAATGCCTCTGGTCGCAGGGCTTACGATGCGACAGTTTGCCGGTGTTCTCGCTCATGAATTCGGACACTTCTCGCAAGGCGCAGGGATGCGAGTTTCATACATGATTCGATCGATCAGCATGTGGTTTACGCGAGTCGTTTATGAACGTGATGCGTGGGATGATCGGCTTGCAGAGTGGTCGCAAACTATTGACATTCGCATAGGCTGGGTTTTGTATCTGACGCGACTGTGCGTCTGGCTGACTCGCAAGGTATTGTGGGTGCTGATGCTGATCGGGAACCTTGTGAGCGGCTATTTGCTGCGTCAGATGGAATTCGACGCCGACCGTCACGAAGCGCGTCTGGCTGGAAGTCGCACGTTCGCCACGACCGCGCGGCAATTGGCGGTGCTGAGTATCGCCCATCGAGGAGCGATCAGCGATCTGGGAAGTTTCTACAGCGAAGGTCGACTGGGCGACAACCTTCCCAAGATGATACTTCTCAATGCCGATCAGTTGCCGGAAAAGGTTCATGCGAAAATCGATGAGATGATCCTGGAGTCAAAGACAGGAGTGTTCGACACGCATCCCGCTGATTCCGAACGTATGGCCAGCGCGGCTCAGGAGAATACTGAAGGAATTTTTCAGCTTCGTTTGCCGGCAGCCCATCTGTTCAAGCGATTCGATTTTCTGTCCCGCGCGGTGACGTGGGACTTTTACAAAGAAGTCTTCGGGACTGAGCTCAAGAAGTCTGACATTCATCCCGTTGATGAATTGATGGAACGATTGAAGATTCAGCAGGCCGCATGGAAAGCGGTGCGGCGATTTTTTCAGGATCACACATCCTGGTATCGCCCGTTGCCAACACCAACGGCCGCATGGGAAGTTGCCGCGGACGTTTCTTCAACAGTGCAGAACCTGAAACGTCATCGTGCAAAGATGCTGAACCTTGCGGAAGGCTATGGCAAGGCATGGAAGATCTACGACGAAGCCGACACGCAGCTGATCGAAATCAGCCTCGCACAAGCCTTGCTTCAGGCCGGTGTTCGAGTTCGCACGAAAGATTTTTCGATGTCGCTGACGACTCGCAGCGAAGTGCAGGACGCCAAAGAAGCCCAGGAGACAAAGCAAGGCCGCGTTGAGGTGAAATTGGCTCCATTTGAGCAGGCGGTCGCTGAGCGGTTGTATGCAGGCTTGAGCCTGGCTCGCACAACGTCACTGGCAGCGCCGCTGGCAAAGGATGGTTTTTCCGTTGCGGAAATCGATCAGTTGCTGGAGATGTTTCAGCATGTGAATGAGCGTCTGGGGCAGCTTCTGATGATTCGCGATTCGCAGATCACGATGGGGAAACTTCTTTCGATCTTGTCCGACAACAACGACAACGAAAAGTTGATTGCCCACATTCGCCAGTCGATGCAGACGCTCTTCGAGCACATTACAGATCTACGGAGTTCGTTCGCCGATCTGCCGTACCCGTTTGATCACGCACGCGCGGATATATCGGTGGCCGACTTTTTATTGAAAGAGATCCCGGATCGCGAAAACCCAGTGGCTTTGTATGAGGCTGCTGATGCGATCGGCAACGCGTTACCCCCTTTGCAGGCTCGAGTGCTCGGGCGACTGTGTCAAATCGCCGAGTGTGTGGAGACGCACTTCGGTCTGCCGCTGCTGGACGATCCACCGGAACCGGAGATTGGTTTGAGTGACGACGATGAAGACGACGAATAACGGGTCCGAGCTTATCTCATCCAGCCCTTCGCAGTGTGAGCCGACAGGCATAAATTTCTTCTTATTAAAGGCGAGCGGCAGGGCGTCAGCCCTCCGAGTGCGATTCCTTCGGTGAGTGCGATTCCTGCGGCGGGGGCGAACGAACTCGGAGGGCTGACGCCCAACCGCTCGCCTGGCAGTCGTCGGCCCGCCGCTTTCATACCATGCATGAATGCGATTCGTGGTGCCAGGGACGCTCAAGGCTGGCTTTGTCTACCTTCTTCGTTAGTTTTTGTTACGCTAGGTCAGGTATTCTGCATTGGCGAGACTCGCGGAGGATTTTAGACATGCAAGACAATCCGATTCGTCGATTCGTCAACGTCGTTTTCTTTGCTATTGTGCTTGTGGCGTTTTCATTGCCGACACTTGCAATGGACGATGTTCGCAGGATCGACTTCAATCGGGAAATTCGACCGATTCTCTCCGACAACTGCTTCACTTGTCACGGGCCGGATGCACAGCAGCGAGTCAGCGATCTGCGGTTGGATCGGCGCGACGAAGCCTTTGCGGAACGGGATGGCCATCGTGCGATCGTACCCGGAGATGCTGTAGGAAGTGTGTTGTATCAGCGAGTCTCATCTTCCGACCCAGAACAGCGAATGCCGCCCAGGGATTCAGGACGACAACTCACGGACGTGCAGATTAAGCTGCTGGCGGCATGGATCAAACAAGGGGCCGAATGGTCGGATCATTGGGCATTTGTCGCACCGCAGCGACATGAACCGCCACAGACGAACGTGAAAAACTGGCGTCGAAATCCGATCGATGATTTCGTGTTGCCTCGGCTGGAACAGGAAGGTCTGAGGCCATCCGAAGAAGCGGCTCGAAATACGTTGATTCGACGAGTCAGTCTTGATCTGACAGGACTGCCGCCAACTCTGGAGGAAGTTGATGCGTTCCTGTCGGATGCGTCGGATCATGCGTACGAATCAATTGTTGACAGGCTTTTGGCTTCGCCGAGATACGGTGAACACATGGCCGTTCGTTGGCTGGACGCGGCTCGTTATGCGGATACCAGCGGGTATCAGAACGACGGTCCAAGGTTGATGTGGCGCTGGCGTGATTGGGTGATCAATGCTTTCAACAGTAATCAGCCGTATGATCAGTTTTCGATTGAACAGCTTGCCGGGGATCTGCTCAAAAATCCGTCGCTGGATCAACGGATTGCGACCGGGTTCAACCGTAATCATCGCGGCAATGCAGAGGGCGGAATTATTCCGGAAGAATATCAGGTCGAGTATGTTGTGGATCGAGTCGATACGACGTTTGCAGTCTGGCTGGGGCTGACGATGGGATGTGCCCGCTGCCATGATCACAAATATGATCCACTTCGACAGAAAGAATATTACCAGGCGTTTGCGTACTTCAACAACATCCCCGAGAGCGGTCGAGCGATCAAAGAAGGCAACTCACCGCCGTATCTGAAAGCGCCATTGCTAGAAGAACAACAGCATTTGCTGGAGCTTGATCGAGAGATCGGTGGCCTTGAATCGCGGCTGAAAAATATGCAGGGAGAGTTGCTTGCCTCTCAACGAACGTGGGAAACCGGCGTCTTGCCAGCGCAGCCAGTGCCAGCACCGCCGATGGACTGGTCTGTCACAGTTGGCCTTGTGAACCATTTTGATTTTGATAGTAATCTCGCGGACTGCGTACAAAAATCGGTGGCCGGACTGAATCCCGAAACGCCCAACTATGGGGCAGGGCGACTTCGGCAATCAATTGTTCTCCATGGGGGCTCTTTCGTGAACGCCGGTGACACGGCGAACTTTGGTTACTTTGACAAATTCACCATCGCCACATGGGTTAACGCAGTTGGCAAGAACGGAACGCTGGTGTCTCGCATGACGCCGGTCGAAGAAGGTGCCGGTTACTACATTCATGCTCACGATGGTCGAATTCAGGTCAACCTGGTCAAACGCTGGCTCGACGACGCGATCCGGGTGGAGAGTCGTGAACCGCTTCCGGATGATCGCTGGTTTCACCTGACGGTCACCTACGATGGCTCCCGAATAGCGGACGGGATTCGAGTCTTTGTCGATGGCGAGTCGTTGCCAATGAACGTCAAGCTCGACCGGATCAACCAGACGTTTGCAGTCCCGACCGAACCGCTTCGCATCGGCGGAGGGCAGAGTAACTTTGCCGGGGAACTGGATGACGTTCGAATTTATGGCAGAGATTTATCAGCCGCAGAAGTTGAGCTGCTGGCTGTTTCGCAGACTGTGAGCGAAATCCTTAGCCTCCCCGCTGAATCACGGAATGACGCACAGCGTCGCAAACTTGCACGTTACTTTCTCAACAACCATGCACCGGCCGCGATTCGGGACGTTGCCCGTCAACTGACAGAACTGCGTGAGCGACGGCGGACATATTTTGAAAACCTGCCCACCGTCATGGTCATGCAGGAAATGACGACGCCTCGGGAATCTCACGTGCTCAATCGCGGACAATACGATCAACCAGGTGAAAAGGTACAGCCCGGAGTCCCTGCGGTTTTTCCTTCGATGCCATCGAACTCACCGAACAACCGCCTGGGATTGGCTCGCTGGCTGGTCAGTCCTGATCATCCTCTAACCGCCCGAGTTGCTGTCAATCGATTCTGGCAGCACTATTTCGGTCAGGGACTTGTTCGCACCGGGGAGGATTTTGGTGCTCAGGGAGAAAGCCCTAGTCATCCGGCTCTGCTGGACTGGCTGGCAACGGAATTTGTACGCCTTGGCTGGGACGTAAAGGCACTGCAAAAAACGATCGTCATGAGTGCCACGTATCGGCAGTCGTCCGCGTGTTCGGCAGATCTGCAATCATCAGATGCGGATAACAGATTGCTGGCGCGAGGACCACGGCAACGGCTTCCAGCTGAGGCAATTCGTGATCAGGCATTGTTCGTCAGCGGACTGTTGTCCGACCGAATCGGCGGACCATCGGTCAAGCCTTATCAACCCGATGGACTCTGGCAGGAAATCGCCAGTGACACAGAATATAAACAGTCTCACGGTGACGATCTCTATCGCCGCAGCCTGTACACCTATTGGAAACGCACGGTCGCGCCGCCGACAATGGCCACGCTGGATGCCTCAAGTCGCGAAGCCTGCGTCGTACAGCGGGCGCGGACAAATACGCCACTCCAGGCACTTGCGCTGATGAACGACGTTACATTCGTTGAAGCCGCGCGTGTCTTCGCGCAGCGTGTGATGGCGGAGACAGAGGGCTCGATGGAGGACCGAATCAGACGTGCTTTCGTCATGGCCACTGCAAGAATGCCGCAGCCGGAAGAGCTTGCCGTTCTGAAGCGACGATTCGAAAACAGTCTCGGAGTTTACAGCAATGATCCAACGGCCGCGAATGAACTCGTCCATGTGGGAGAGTTTGCTATCGACGAAACTCTGAACGTGAACGAACTCGCGGCCTTTACAACGGTGACCAGTCTGATTCTGAATCTCGATGAAGTGATAAACAAAGAGTAGCCCAGGATGACCACAAATTACGACCGTCGCTTCACTGAGACTCGCCGACACTTTTTTGAACACGGCGGGCAGGCTGTCGGACTGGCAGCACTGGCGTCATTGATGAATGAATCCGGCGCAGCAAATGCGCGGGATCACGCTGGCATCGCTGACCCGCCGCTTGTGTCGAATCCACCGGCACGGGCCAAGCGAGTCATTTACTTGTTTCAGTCCGGTGCGCCGTCGCAGATTGATCTGTTCGATCATAAACCCGGCTTGGCAAAACTCAGTGGTTCAGAACTGCCCGATTCTGTCCGTCAGGGACAACGATTGACAGGCATGACGAGTAGTCAGGCCAGATTCCCAATCGCTCCATCGAAGTTCAGCTTTGCTCAGCACGGCGCAAGCGGTGCCTGGATCAGTGAACTGTTGCCGCAGACTTCAAACATTGCCGATGATCTGTGTTTCATAAAATCGATGCATACCGAAGCGATCAACCACGATCCGGCCATCACGTTTATGCAAACGGGCGCGCAACTGGCAGGGCGGCCGAGTCTGGGGGCGTGGCTTTCATATGGTCTGGGGAGTGAGAACGCCGATTTGCCAGCCTTTGTGGCTATGATTTCGGGAAGTGGCGATCAGCCGTTGTACGATCGACTGTGGGGCAGTGGCTTCCTTCCAACGCGATACGCTGGCGTAAAGTTTCGTTCGCTGGGCGATCCTGTGCTGTTCCTGTCGAATCCTCCAGGCATCACAAATTCATTGCGCCGCGAAATGCTGGACGACTTGTCTGTCTTGAATCAACGGAAGCAGCAGGAAACCGGAGATCCCGAAATCGCAACCCGGATCGCTCAATACGAAATGGCCTATCGTATGCAGACGTCGGTTCCCGAATTGACAGCCATTTCGGACGAACCAGCCTCGACTTTTGACCTTTACGGCGAAGATGCCAGGAAGCCCGGAACGTTCGCGTGGAATTGTCTGCTCGCCCGACGATTGTGTGAACGTGGAGTTCGGTTCGTCCAATTGTTTCATCGCGGCTGGGACCAGCATCTTGAACTCCCAAAGAACATTGAGCTTCAATGTCGTATGACGGACCAGCCAACGGCCGCTCTGGTGCAGGATCTGAAACAGCGCGGGCTTTTGGATGATACGTTGGTCGTCTGGGGAGGAGAATTTGGCCGCACTGTCTATTGTCAGGGAAAATTAACTGCTGACGATTACGGTCGCGATCATCATCCGCGCTGCTTCACCGTCTGGCTGGCGGGTGCCGGGGTCAAACCGGGAACAAGTATCGGGGAGACCGACGACTTCAGTTACAACATCACTCGTGATCCTGTGCATGTTCACGACCTGAATGCGACAATTCTGCATCTCCTGGGCATCGATCACACGAAGCTGACGTTCAAATTCCAGGGCCGACATTATCGGCTCACCGATGTTCACGGCGAAATCGTTCCCGGGATTCTCGCATGATCAATTTGTCGCCGCAGACTGGGATGAACTGATCGCGCTCCGCCACGTCCTGCTATCAATTCGCGTAGCCGTTCACGATTTTGCAAGATGCACAATACACTCTCATCGACGACCTCTGCTCCAGCCCGGGAAGCGATATTCATGAAGCCGATCAATTTGTTTTTGCTGTTATTCCTGACCAGCATGGCGCAGGCTGATGACGTGATCGTGCGCGATGCCGATTCGCTTCGCAAGAGCCTTCGCGATCTGAAACCGGGGACGACTCTGAAAATAGCACATGGCGATTACCCCGGTGGGCAGCATGTCGTTGGAATGGATACGCTGACAGTCGAAGCACTTGATTCAACGAGTCCACCGCACTTCAAAGGCGGTGTGAATGCGTGGCATTTCTCACGCTGCCAGAATTTGACTGTTCGTCACTTACGCATCAGTGGCCAGACCGGCAACGGGCTGAACCTGGATGACGGGGGGTTGTTCGATGAACCCGTCACCGGCATTACCCTCGAACATCTGGAGATCAGCGACATCGGTCCCAAAGGCAATCATGATGGGATCAAATGCTCGGGCCTCGACAAGCTGACCCTCCGGGACTGCAGCCTGACTGGCTGGGGCGGGCAGGGGATTGATATGGTCGGCTGTCACGACTCCCTCATCACAGGTTGCCGCTTCACAGGAAAGG
This sequence comes from Planctomycetota bacterium, assembly GCA_031429275.1. Lineage (GTDB taxonomy): Bacteria > Planctomycetota > Planctomycetia > Planctomycetales > Planctomycetaceae > SXXK01. Next base: position 9,263 of record JANOZG010000447.1, on the reverse strand, counting down.
CTGGATTTAGTGCCACGGCTGGTGTGCAAACCAAGGGCGGGAGTTCGGACATCACGGTCGAAAAATGTCATTTCATCAACAGCGGCGAGCGGGCACTCAATGTGGGCGGCTCCACCGGTCTGGATCTGTTTCGTCCATCGGGTGCGAAGTTTGAGGCGAAGGACATCGTTGTCCGCGACAACACCATCGAAGGCAGTCTGTGTGCGGCTGCGTTTGTGGGAGTCGATGGCGGGGAGTTCACAGGCAACACGGTCCTGTATCCTGGGAAGTGGATTTTCCGCATCCTCCAGGAGAATACCGCCGAGGGGTACGCTCGATGCCGGAAGGTACTGGTGAAGGACAATCGGATAGTCTTTCGCCGGTCGCAGGTCCAGATCGAGATCAATGTCGGTGGTGGGACAGAACCAGAAAGCTTCCAGTTCGAGGGCAACCACTGGTTTGCCGAGGATCGGCCTCGGGCCTCAAAGCCTCGGTTGCCATCCGAGGAAAAAGGCGGAACCTACGGCGTTGATCCTCGCTGATATAAGAAGCAGAGAAAACACATGACCATCAGCGCTCGTGTTGTGATTGCCGAGGGAGATCTGCTGGAGTTCGGAATTGCGCTCTTGGAGGCACTCGCTGACTACGCTGATCTCCAAGAGGATGATATCCGAGTGTGTCCGCAACATGCGGCCCACCTGAGAGGCACTAAAAGTCACGAGAGGGCTGGTTCTTGAGATGGCTGGTCGACCCGCAGTTGCGATGCCGACGAGATTCAGTCGGCTGGCGAACGTGAAAAGTCATCAAAACCCAACAAAAAAGCCTCATTCGCAGGGGATGCGAACAAGGCTTTCAATGGGTGACTAACCGGGCTTGAACCGGCGACCTCTAGAACCACAATCTAGCGCTCTAACCAACTGAGCTATAGCCACCATGAACTCGCGTAATCGTAGCCAGCATTCTGCGGGCATTCAAGTTTCTGCCCCCGGAATGAGACAGCTTTCGGCGAGTCGGGGTTCACGACTGCAACAAAATTGCCTGCGCAGGGGCTTCTGGTTCATTTGTCGCGATTGGAAATGTTCCCCGGGACGGGAATTCGTTACCGGTTCGGGCGTTTCAAGGTAGGCCCGAGTCCTACAGTAGACGGCAATCGTCATATTCGGAAGAATCCAAGCCGCCAATTCCCGATCTGAACCGTTCGAAAGTTGAGTATGTCTGTCATCGTCGCCGAGGATCTCTGCCGCACCTATGGATCGCGGCGCGGGATCAACGATGTGAATCTGACAATTCACCCCGGCGAAATCTTTGGATTCCTAGGCCCGAACGGTGCGGGGAAATCGACGACAATTCGAGTTCTTATGGGGCTACTGCGAGCGACTTCCGGATCGGCGAGGATCTTTGGAAAAGATTGCTGGAATGAAGGCCCGACGATTCGCAGGGACCTGGGCTATGTTGCCGGTGATGTGCGGCTTTATCCGTGGTTGACGACCCGACGGGGCCTGCAGATGATCTCTAAAATTCATGGTCGAGATTTGCTTCCGAACGGGCTCAATCTGGCGGAGCGATTTCAGCTGGAGCCGGATTTGGTCGTGCGAAAAATGTCCCGAGGAAATCGCCAGAAGGTGGCGATTGTGTTGGCGTTGGCACATTCGCCGAAGATGGTAATTCTGGACGAGCCAACATCGGGACTCGATCCATTAATGCAGGATGCCTTGATGATGTGCCTGCGTGAGTTGGCAGGCACAGGGCATACAGTGATGTTTTCAAGCCACACGCTCAGCGAAGTTGAGACTTTATGTGATCGCATTGCCATTGTCCGGGACGGTCGTATTGTCGCAGATTCAGCGTTGAGCGCATTGAAGGCACAGGCACCGCGACAAGTAGTGGTGACATTGCGTGCGAACCAGCTACTCTCTGAAATTACCTGGCCAAAAGGTGTCGATGTGCGGTATTTGCCTAGCGATTCAATTGAACATTCCTCGTCAAGTGTCGCTCTGATGGTGTCGCCATCCCTCCGCGATAAAACCTGCATACTCGAATTGCATGGCACTTCAGCTCCGTTTATGCAGTGGGCGGCAGGGCAAGGGTTTGCGGACATCGTAATCGGTGCGCCAGCCCTGGAAGTCCTGTTTCGGCAGTATTATAACCAATAGAGAATCGTGCAGGTGGTGAGTATGGCAATGGGGAAACTATGTCAGGGCTGCTGAGCAAAATCTGGATGGAAGTGCGCTGGCCTGTTTTATGGTTCAGTCTGGGGTTGTGTGCGATCATGGGATTGCTCACAGCGTTGCTGCCAAAGATCCTGGGCAACATTCACACCATGTTTGACAAGATGCCGATGGTAAAGCCGTTGATTACGGCGTTGCTGGGAGTCGATCCTGGCGATCAAATGTCGTCGCAGCTTTCGCAAGCCTTTTTGTGGGTTCATCCCACGGTGCTAACGCTGCTGTGGGGGCATGAAGTCATGTACTGTTCTCGAATGCCTGCTGGGGAAATTGATCGAGGCACGGCTGATTTTTTGCTATGCCTGCCCGTGTCGCGTTGGAGAGTGTTTGTAGCGGAGACGATCGGCTGGATGATTTCCGGACTGAGTATTCTTTCATTTGGCTATGCCGGCCATCTGACAGCATCGCTGACTGTTCAGCCGGAAATGAGGCTGTCGGCGATTCATACGACGATGGTGATGGTAAATCTTGCTGCCGTCTATCTCGCCGTCGGCAGTTTTGCATTTTTCCTTTCGGCATTGAGCGATCGTCGAGGTCGAGCGATCGGTGTCGTGTTTGCGATTATGCTGGCTTCGTTCCTATTGAACTTTCTGGCACAGTTTCAAGATTGGGCCAAGAGCGTTTCGTGGTTGTCGGTGATGGAGTATTATCGACCGGCGATCATAATTCAGACCGGCTTGTTTCCGTGGTCCGATTTCTGGGTCCTGACTGGCATTGCGGTTACGTTTTGGGTCGCGAGCGGCGTGACATTCAGTCGCAGGAGTATTTGTACGGTGTGAAAGTACCGCAGTCGACTTCGCTTTCAAGTTGGGGCTCCTGTTGGTTCTTCACAATCAGGAATTGGCGTTGTGTGGCAGGGGCAGGATCGAGCAGAGCGAAGGAAGCCCCGGGGTTTTCGCGCTGGCTCGCGCGAAACCAAGAATCCCCAAGGTTGGACTGTGACGAATCATTAGATGCTGGAGCTGAGACTGGAGGGGCAACTCATGAAGAATTTCTCGACTGGAGTTGATACCACGAAGAAAATAGAAAAATCCTGGTACAATCGAGTTGGCATAGTGTACAGTACATGCGTCAACCCTAGGATCTCCTATGCTCCAGTGAAACTTCATGCAGTTGTGTTGACAGAAGCAGCATAGCCGATTCCCATTCAATCCACAATTTGAACATTTGTATAAGTTTTTGATGAAGTTTCGGCGTGTTTCCAGACACTTCGCGTAGTTTCGATCTGACGACCGCTCCATTTCATTGACTGGCATCCCGTTTGCTGCGATTGAGTAAAGGTTTTGCTGTCCTTGCGAATTTGGTGCAGCAATGAACTGGTAAATTGTGGTAAGCAAACTGGAAGTGAGTTGGTCATGATCCGGGCAATCTCAGATTCAATGTCAGAAAACTATCTGGACGATACAAAAGCAAGTAGCTCCGTCTTTGCGGCTCAGGGAAAAAATCGAATGGCAGGTTCTACGAAGCGAATCGCGTTGACCAAACGTCAACGAGAAATCTACGAGTTTCTTCGCGACAAGATCATTAATCGCGGTTACGGACCGACGGTACGAGAAATAGGGCTTCAGTTTAGTATACGTTCTCCGAATGGGGTCATGTGCCATTTGAAGGCACTGGAGCGGAAAGGACTGATTAGCCGCGAGCAAAACATGTCTCGTGCGATTCAGCTTTCGGATGCCCCTCAGAATCGACTATCCGTTTCTTTGATTGGAACCGCTGCGACTTCGGGCCCGATCCAGCCTTCTGTTGGTGCGGATGAATTCGTTTCTTTCGGAGCGGTTTTTGAAGGTCCTGAGATTGCATGTCTGCGTGTGGAAGGCAATGGTTTTCTGCCATTGAACATCGCCGGCGGAGATTTTATCGTTGTGAATCGCGAGTCGATTCCTCAGCCAGGATGTTTTGTGGTGGCGATGGACGATCGTCACACTGTCGTCATTTGTACTGTCCAGGACGGCACGAATCAGCTGATTCCAGCGATTTCTGGCACGTCGATGGTGTCGCTGCGGCAAGTCATCGGGGTCATCACGGGCGTGATTCGGAAATTCCGTGTTCCCGCGGCACCGGCGGCAGAACCGAAATAATCTTTTTGTGACGGCGGTCGGATGCCCGCAGAAATTGAGTCCGACGTTTTTGTCGAAACAGAATAGCATTGCTAATCCTGAGTGGCAGGTTGTCACTGCTCGATAAGAGCTTTCGCTTCGGCAATCAAGCGTCGATCTTGCGCACCTGATCTTGTGAAGGCATTATCAGGCTTCGGGACCATTTGGAATGTGACACTGGCTTGATTATGGTCACCGAGTTGCCACTGCGTCATCGCGAGCATCGAGTACAGCAGCGGGTTGCGTTTGGCGTGATCCGGATTCAGTGCTGCAACCAGTTTCGCAGAATCATCGGGAGGCTCAGACGTTGCGTTTTCGTTCGTATTCTGTTCGGATGATGGCACGCTGGAAACTGTTTCCATCTCCACGGCGCGTTTGAATGACTTGAAGGCGGCCCGATAGTCACCGCTGTAGTATTGTGCCACTCCAAGCGTGTGCAGGAAATTGGAATCCTGCGGGGCAAATTCGACAGCGCGGTTGGCCAGCGAAACAGCCAGTGACACCTCACGCAGCTTTGGCTCCGGAATGATGGTCAGATACCACGCCGCCGCATTAGCGTTTCGTGCCAGAACTTGTGGCGTCAATGGTTCTCCTGTTGAATCCTGTTCTTGTTGCGACAGCCAGCGAGCGGATTCGATCACATGTCGCAGCAGACTTTTTGCTTCTTCCGTCTGACCAGATTCCCACAATTCGTCGGCCTGCGATGAACCCCAATTGTGAAGTTGCCCGGCAACCCATTGGTCGGTCGGGAATTTTTTCCGGGCTTCAATAAGTCGTTCTGTCAGTTTATTCCACTGCTGCTTCCCGTTGACTGCATCGTTTGCCGACATGCAAGCCTCGACCTGATTGGCGATCGCTAAAATTCGGTCGCGCTGGTAATCAAACACGTTTGGAAGCCTCTTCGTCAACGGCTCAAGCATTTCCTCCGCGAGTTGGAATTGAGCAAGACTCTGTGCATGATCTCCAGCCTGCCGAAAGGTAGTGCCGCGTGCAATGCAGAGCCTGGCGAATAGGTGGCGGTTGCCTAAGTCGTCGGGACTCCTCTTCAGGATGTTCTTGTGAATTTCCAGAGCCTCGTTAAGCGCAGCGTCGGATTCGATCGTGCGGTTTAGAATTCGGGAGACGCGAGAATAGTCGTGGAGGGTCATAGCGAGTTCACGTGCCGCGTCGTTGTTGGCTGGAAACTTTGCGGAGATCGAGCTAAGGATTTCGATGGCTGCATGGAAATGCGGCAGCGTTTCTTCGTACCGCCGAAGGCTTGAAAGCGAGGCGCAAATGTTCGTGAGACAGTTGGCCTTGCCGATCATCCTGGAATGATCGTCGGGAGTTGCCCGCAGTATGGATTCTTCTGCAGCAAGACATTTTTCCAGAGACGCCAGGGCCTCGGACGGACGACTCGTGCTGTTGAAGAAGACTCCGCGATGCCAATTCGCCGAAGAAGCCAGCTTTAACAGTGCCAGATCATCTGGTCGACGCTTCTGTTCTTCGTCAAGGAGGTCAACTGCTCGTTTCAGCAACACGCCCGCCTTTTCAGTGTCGCGCAGAGCAAAGCGGATCTCGCCGGCCCTGATCAGCGTCGTGGCGAGCTGGTCGCGAAGTCGCGGGTTATCGCCGTGGTTCTTCTCAAGCTTGTCATAAAGACTCAGAGTTTCATCCAGAATGCGCTGGCTTGTGGCCTCCTGCATGGGTGCATTTCGCAGCTCTACTCCCAGTCTCGACAGCACATCGATGGCATCGAGGGCCTGTTTCAGACTGGACTCGGCCTCCATCCGTGCAACGACGGCCTCTGTCCTTGCGGTCTCAGCACTTCTTTTTTCAAACTCAGCCTTTTTGGTCTGCACTTCAGCGATCGACCGAAGACGGTTGGCTTCGTCGCGCTGCTTTTCTGCATTGTTTGAAAAACGGACGGCGCGCTCGCGTTGTAGTACGGCGTCGATTCTCTGAAGATTTGCGTTGCGGTTGGCGATCAGAATTCCAGTTACCCCGCCAATTGTCACCAACAGCGAGAGTAGCAGTAGCGACGCAATCGCTGGGAAACGGCGAACCCATTTTCCGAATCGCTCGATCTGACCGATGGGCCGTGCACGGATGGATTCTCCCAGTTGAACGGCTCTCAGATCTTCCGCCAGCGCCAGCGCCGTCGAGTATCGTCGCGCAGGAGTCTTCTCCAGGCACTTCAGGCAAACTGTCTCCAGATCTTTCGGAACTCGGGGCTGCAGACGGCGTGGGGGCACAGGTTCATCGGTTCGCACCTGTTCCAGTGTGTCGTAGAGCGTGGCTCCCTTGAACGGCGGACGGCCCGTGAGCAATTCAAACAGAATCGCTCCCAGCGAATAGATGTCGAGTGTCGGTGCGGCCTCACCGGAAAAACCTGCTGCCTGTTCGGGCGCCATGTAGCTTGGCGTGCCGATAATCTGGCCGGTAGCAGTCAAGTCGCTGCCATGATCCAGAACGCGGGCGAGACCGAAGTCCCCGATCTTCACACCGCATGAGCCGAAGTTTGAAGACGATGATGAACTTCCTGAACGAGATAAATCCGAAACTCGAGCACGCCCCGTAGCGTCCGTCTCTGGTCGCTCTGCGAGAAGCACGTTTGCAGGTTTCAGATCCCGATGGACAATGCCTCGTTCGTGAGCATAGTGAATAATTCTTGCGAGCTGCTCGCCGATTCGACACGCTTCCAGCGGTGCCAGTGGCTGGCCGGACAACCACTCCTGCAATGTTCCGCCCGGAACGTATTCGAGTGACAGAAACGGCAGCCCTCGATGTTCGCCCACTTCGTAGATCTGCACGATCCCTGGATGCTGCAACTGAGCGACGGCGCGCGCTTCCTGTTGAATTCGTGCCAGGACTTCTTTGCTTGCGATGCCTCCACCCTGCAGCATTTTGATGGCAACGATGCGATTCAGAATCTGTTGCCGGGCTCGGAAAACAACGGCCATTCCGCCACGACCAAGTTCTTCCAGCATCTCGTATCCTGGAGGCGGATCAACCGGATATTGGTTCTGCGACTTGCGCGGCCATTGGCGCGAGGCGTCACGGTCTGGGTTGTCAGAATTCTCTGATAGTCCGAGAGGCTCACAATCATCCGGCTGACGATCACCAATAGACTTTCCAGCGGAGCGTCCATCAATCACGTCGTCATCAGGCCAGTCCACTTCCAGCGCATCGTGAACCGCAAACAGCCGCTCAAGTCTTTCAACATGGTTCGGAAACCGGGCCGCGTAGTCGCTGAGTCCTGGAGCCTCTCCGTGTTCCTCGCGCAGCAGGACTTCATGGTAGATCAGGTCGAGCAATTGCTCGTCGTTGCGAGCGACCCGCTCAAACCGCTCACCCAGCGATTCGACTGTCGCGTGGTTTCCCTGCTCCCAGCGGGATCGCAATTCGCTAGCCAGCGCTTCGACATCACTGCTGAGCGAAATCGAAAGGCTGTCGATCGACTCATTCAGGATGATTGGTTCTTTGCGTGCATCGCAGACTTTTGTTCTACGATCGGGCAAAGCAGAATCACTCTGACGCGCGTCGTCGTTCGAGCCTGCCTTAGCCATTGGACTGCTCCAATCCCAATTCTGCGGCAACCCGGTCTAACGCTCGAGTCAGGCGCATTCGGACGGCGTTGGGCTGCTCTCCGGTTGCTCCGGCAATTTCGTCCCATCCGACTCCGTCAGCACGTTGCTCCATGACACGAACTTCTTCGGCTGTCAGCCGGCTTTTGACCTGTGCAATCAACTCACGACTGACCAGCACTGAGGCCGGGTTGGACTCCCTTGAAGTCAGTTGGGGAATCACTGCTTTGTCATCATCAATCGAAACATCCCGACGTCCATCGCGACGTTCTGCCTGAGTCCGCCGTGCCCAATCGATGACTCGGTTGCGTGCCATCGTGACGAGAAGTCGCAGCAGTTCTTCGGGAGTTTGAATGTCATACTGACCAGCTGCTGTCCGTACGAAAAAATTCGCGAGGATGGATTGGCAGATATCAATCGAATCGATCAGTCGCCGCATCCGGGCATCCGTCATTCGAACTCGGATGGCTCGCCGGATTTCCGGTTCATAGGTTCGGACAAGATCTTCAGCAGCAGCCGCATCGCCTTGCCGAACGCGGTCCAGAAGATCTCTAACCGACGTGTCCGCCATTGGACCCCCTTCATAAAACAGATCTCGTTCTGTTGATTCAGGGTAAAAGCTATTCGATGCGGACGCCGGATTCAAGCAGCACCCGCGGCGATCCTCGGTCGAGTCATCCACACGCACCGGACGGAAAACGCTGCGTGTCCGCCGGACTCCCCAGCCCCCGGAGTCCGGCGAACAAGGCTTCGTTCGAATTGCTGAATCACATTCAGCGTCATGGCTCTTCAAGACGAATGACATCGGTGTCGAAACTGGCTTTGAACGTGTATTCCTTGCCGAATGCCTCGTCAGGCTTACTCAGCATGGCGGTCCCTCGAACACGACCGTTTGTAATAACGACGTCGCCCTCGAGATTCTCGTTCGTATTAAGGGAGACTCCGTCGGCGTAGATTGCAACCTGCTGAAACAAGTCATTGTCATTAATACTCAGGACCATTTGAGGTTGAAACTCAGACAGTCCGTCGTCGGTGCCGTCTTTCGCAAGAGAAGCTTTCAGTTTTTTCATGTCGATTGGCTTTTCACTGACAAAGACCTTGGTGACGACTTCGTTGAGGAATTTCGATTCATATGCGACGACATGGCTGAGCTTCCATTTCGATGCTCCAATTTTCAGTTCGCCGACGTTCTCAAGTTTTGGCAGGTTTGAGACCTGTGCAACCGGCTTTGAGTCCCGCGTCAGCACTGTTGTGTCGAAGCTGAAGTCCCATGTATATGTTCGATCGAAGAACGAGCCTTCCTCTTTCGGCGTGAGCGTGCCCCGCGCCCGTCCATCTTCGATAAGAACCTCCCCCTTCAGTTCGGTGTTACTACTTCCGCTAACACCGTCGAG
>JANOZG010000446.1:0-7033 GCA_031429275.1 Planctomycetota bacterium | reverse complement strand
CCGCACAGAATAGTGAAGATCCGACTGTCGATACGGCAGCGGCGGATTTTCAACCGACTCCAGCAGGAGGCTGCATTCTGGTGATGGAGGCTGATTCCGGTCGATTGATGGCAGCCGCCAGCGCGCCCACTTTTGATTTATCCATGTTTGTCGATGGATCAAAGGACATGTGGAAAGCTGTCAATAGTGATACGCGTCGTCCGTTTGTGCCACGATTCACCGGCATGGCACTGCCCCCAGGTTCGACGTTTAAAATCGTCACGGCAATTGCGGCTCTTGAGTCCGGTGTGATTACTCCAGAATCACCGTTTGAATGTCGTGGATACCTTACCAATCCTGACGAACACCGCTGCATGGTTTATCGATTGTTCGGAGCAACTCATGGAAGTGTCAATCTGCGAACAGCGATGGCGCAATCGTGCAACGTCTTTTTCTTCGACGCCGCGCGGCGGATGAATATCGAACCGCTCGTACATTGGTCGAACCAACTTGAATTCGGTCGCCTGACTGGAGTCGATTTGCCCTACGAAAGATCCGGCTCTGTCCCGAGTGCCGGTAGCAGCTCAGCGGCCGCCTCGACAGGCTCTGCTCAACGCCGTTTTGAACGCGAAGCACTTGGCCTGTCGATTGGACAATCTCGACTCACAGTCACGCCAATTCAGATGGCTCGGCTACTGGCATTTGTGGCGAACGGCGGCTGGCTGGTCACTCCGCACGTCGTCAGCGATGATGGAACAGCTCGACGTACTTCCGATATCGACCACTCGCCGTATAGAGTCACTCGACATCGCGTTCCAGGGATCAAAACAGAAACACTCACTGCCGTTCGCGCGAGTCTGGAGGCGGTTGTTGAAGAACCCGCTGGAACGGGCTTCAAAACCGTGCGACTGCCAGGCGTAACGATTGCTGGAAAAACCGGAACGGCCGAAACAGCCCCCGGAAAGCCGGACCATGCGTGGTTCACCGGCTATTTTCCTGCCGAAAAACCGCAATATGTGATTGTTGTCGTCCTTGAACATGGTGGCTCCGGCAGCAAAGCCGCAGGCCCCATCGCCCGTGAAGTTGTGCGGTCGATGGCGGATCGCAAAATGCTGCGATGACGACGATGTGTCCAACATGCAAACGTGAACTCGTAGTTTGCGCCGGCGATCACTGTGACGCATGGAAGTCACGATACCGGTCACTTCTGCACGCATTTAGGGAGAGTTTGCAACGGCAAAATGCAGTTCAGTCGTTCTCATCCGTCGCGACTGATTGTATGATGGATCCGTGCGTTTTGTTATTCGCTTTGTTCCTATTGAGGCCGTTACAATGCCATCTCCATTTCCTGGCATGGACCCGTTCCTGGAATCACAGGAATGGGAAGATTTTCATACGACATTCAACACGGTCCTGCGAGAGCGGCTAGGGCCTTCGCTTGAACCGAAATACCTTGTCCGAGTCGATCGTCGCGTCTACCTGGAATCCGTCGGCGGAGAACCGGAGACGATGCGTCGCGCGGATATTGCGATTGTGACTGTGGATTCCAAGCCAGGTGATACCGGGTCAGCCGTTGGGCTTCTGTCGCCGCAAGCAGCGAGCATGACGGCTGTTTGCGAACTGCCAATGCCGATCGAACGGCAGGAAACGTATCTGGTCATTCGCGACCGAGAAACCATGCGCGTAATCACGGTGATCGAACTTCTGTCGCCGTCCAACAAACGCAGCAAGGGCGATGGCCGCCATGAGTATATGATGAAGCGTCAGGAGATTTTGTCGAGCCCCACGCATCTTGTGGAACTCGATCTGCTGCGAGGCGGCATGAGACTACCGGTGGTCGGAACATTGCCGCCGGGAGACTTCTACGCCATCATCAGCCGCGCGAAGCTTCGACCAAAGTGTGAAGTTTATGCCTGGACTTTAGGCGACAAACTTCCGGTCATCCCCATCCCGCTGCAACTCGGCGACGCCGATGCCACCGTGCCGCTTCAGGAAGTGTTCGACATTGTCTACCAGCGAGCCCGCTACGACCTCTCCGTCAAATACACCGCCCCGCTCGATCCACCGCTTACGCCGGATGAGTTGAAGTGGGTGCAATCAGAATCAAATCGCGACCTCTGATGGTATTAAAGTGGCAGCCAGATAGCTTGTGCATGGGTACTCAAGCAGCAGCGAGCAGCGCCAATTCATCCGCGTTCACTGCCACAATCGAAATCCCGAATTTGTCGGCAAGTCCCGCGACTTCTTCCGGATTGATGATGATTGTCATGCCGGATTCGATCGCCAGAACTTTTCCACCGGATTCATGCATCGTCTTGATTGTCTCAACGCCAATCGTTGGCACATCAAATCGCATGTCCTGATGAGGTTTGGCCACTTTGACCACAGTAAATCCACCACGGCGGCAAAGCTCACCTGCGCGGCGAATGCAGCGGTCTGTGCCTTCAATCGCTTCGACTGCGATGACGGCCGTGTCATTGATCACAACAGTCTGTCCAATATCCAGACGACCCATTTCGCGAGCCAGATCCCAGCCGAACCGTATATCTTTCCACTGTGCGGATGAAGGACGTCGATTTGTCAGGAAACCGTGTTTCACAAGAAGCTCCGGGCAGTATTTGAGGGCTGAGTCGAAAATAAAACCGTCGCGTTCAAATTCGCGTATGACGGCCAATAAAATCGTGTCGTCTTTTTTGTTTTCCCGCGCGTAGCGAATCCACATGTGCAGTGTTCGCCAGTCGGGCATCAATCGTATCCAACGGAACGGATGAAACAGCACCGTTTTCTCAATCTTGCCTGCCATGATAATCCGCGATACATTCGCTTTTTTGAACAGTCGAATGGCTTTGCCGAATCGCGCGAGTGGGGCGAATCGAAATTCATCGCAGTCGAGCGCCAGTTCTTCCGATGCCATGCCTGCGACACCAAGTCCGTACACATAATGCCCAGCGTTGCGTGCCGCGCGAGCGAAGCGGATCGGAAATTCACCAGCTCCCGCCAGAAGCCCCAAACGCATTGGCGGCATTGAATCCGCCAGGTCTCTTGCGAATATCGCTCCGGGATTTGCGCGTGGAACAAATGGCAAAATATTCGGAACTGAATCTGATGCATGATCAGACGACATTGAACATCCTATTCACTAATCAAGTTGTCGTTATGCTGGCCAGAGCAAATATGTTTTTCCAACTGAAGTCAGTGGCTGCAGTCTTTGAGTTCTTTTGTCTCAATCGACCTGAAAACCACACTTAAGCTGCCGCAGCTTGCACGTCTTGTTCACCTTCGCTTGCAAGACGCGACTGCAGGGATTCCAGTTCTTTGCTCATTTTCCGTACGGTTTCACGGATTTCCGGCAGTCGTCGAAGTGCTATCAATTGACGAGATGTCTCCGCGACTGGTCCGGCTGGATTTCCAAGATATGTTTGACCACCGGGCATGTCGCGATGGACGCCAGCCTTCGCTCCGATAATCGCTCGGTCGCCAAGATGCACGTGATCAGCGATCCCGGCCTGCCCCGCAACGACGACGTAGTCACCGGTCGAGACAGATCCAGCAAGCCCAACCTGCGACACAAGAAGATTGTGGCGGCCAACCTGACAGTTGTGCCCGATCATGACTTGATTATCGATGCGAGTGCCAGAGCCGATCACAGTCTCTCCGACTTTGGCGCGATCGATGGTCGTGGCGGCTCCGATTTCAACATCACTGCAAATACGAACTGTACCGAAATGCGGAATGAGCTGATGGCCACCGTTCACAAAGCGATAGCCAAAACCATCCGCGCCGATGACACATGAGGCGTGAATTGTCACATGATCTTCGATGATGATATCGTGATACAGTACTGTGTTTGCAAACAGAGTGACATTGTTTCCAATGCGACAACCGTCACCGATCACTACTCCCGCCTGAATCTCACAACTATGCCCGATGACGACGTCGCGACCGACGACTGCCAGAGGATGAATGTTCGTGTTTGCCCCGATGCTTGCTGTCGGATCAATGATGGCGCGGTCTGAGATTCCTATCGATGATCGGGAACGAAGGGGTTTCAGGACAGCAGCGATCGCGAGGAAGGCGACTTCTGCTTCGGGAACCAGAATAAAAGTGCGATCACAGTACTTCGCAAGTTCACCACGGATCGATTCGGGAACGATCACAAGTCGAGTTTTCGAATGACGCACTCGACTGAGATTCTTCTGATCGCCGACAAAAGAAAGTTGCGACGCAGTTGAACGATCCACCACATTGACGTCGTCAATTATGACCGTCGGATCGCCGATAAGTTCGCCGCGAAGGATTTCGGCGATTTCGGTCGCTGATAATTGTTTTTGGGTCGGTGTATTGTTCATCGAGCCCTCCGTGTGCTCGTTCAGATTTGACGTCCATGTCTCTGCAACCCTGAGTTGTACGACATTTCTTAACATCGCCGCAAGAGGAACGAAAACCTGCGAAAATCGCACGTTTGCGACCATTGGGCAACATGGGATAGTTGTGTGTTTACCTGGGAGTCTGTTCGGTTTCTGTGATTTCAGTAAGATCCGTACGACGGGACTCCAGTCCCGGGCGGACATCAGCTTGATCAGGACGGACTGGAGTCCCGACTTACGATATGGAATCAGCAGACTCGAATGGCATCAGAACTTCCTTCCTCCGATGAGATTGCCCTTCGATATCTCGAACAGCTTCCATGGCCGCCGTATCCGTTTCAGGAAAACGCGATCCTGACATGGTTTGATGCTGAAGACGGGATTCTCGTCTGCGCGCCGACGGGGACAGGCAAGACGGTCATCGCGGAGACCGCTCTTTACGAAGCATTGCTGACTGGTCGTCGGGCATATTACACGACTCCACTGATCGCGTTGACAGAACAGAAATTCCGCGAGTTGCAGGAATCTGCTGTTCGATGGGGATTCTCTGCGTCCGACATTGGACTGATCACCGGTAACCGCAAGGAAAACGCAGATGCTCGCATTCTAGTCGTCGTCGCGGAAATCTTGCTCAACCGATTGCTGTCACCGGAAGAAGAATCCTTCGATGACGTGTCTGCGGTCGTCATGGATGAGTTCCACAGTTTCAATGATCCCGAACGAGGCATCGTGTGGGAATTGTCGCTGGGACTGCTGCCTCGACATACAAAACTGCTGTTGATCAGCGCGACGGTTGGGAATGCTGTGGAATTTGTGGTTTGGTTATCGCACCAGCATTCCAGAAGGCTGCGTCTGCTGCAAAGCGATGAACGTCGCGTGCCGCTGGATTTTCGATGGGTCGCTGATGAGTTTCTGCCGGACCAGCTGGAAATCATGGCGGAAGGCGACGACGAAACTCGTTACACGCCAGCTCTTGTATTCTGCTTCAATCGCAATGAATGCTGGAGCGTTGCTGAACAGCTCAAAGGGAAACGTATGCTGGCCGATGGTCAGCAAAAACTTCTGATGGCGGAGATCGATCGCGAAGACTGGACTATCGGCGCGGGTGGAAAACTGAAGCAATTTCTGATGCGTGGCGTTGGCATTCATCATGCCGGACTACTGCCGAAGTATCGCCGAATTATCGAAAAGCTGTTTCAAAAGAAACTGCTCAGCATCTGCGTCTGCACTGAGACACTTGCGGCGGGCATCAATCTGCCCGCGCGTTCTGTCGTGATGACATCGCTGCTCAAAGGTCCGCCTCGAGCGATGAAACTGATCGAAGCGAGTTCCGCGCATCAGATGTTCGGCCGCGCGGGACGACCGCAGTTCGATACGCGCGGTTATGTGTTTGCAGTCGCTCATGAAGATGATGTGAGGATGTTTCGCTGGCAGCAGAAATATGATGAGATCCCGGAAGACAGCAAAGATCCGATGCTGCTGAAGGCGAAGAAGAACCTCAAGAAAAAAATGCCCAAACGCCGTGACGGCCAGCAGTACTGGACTGAACGCCAGTTTCAGACTCTAAGAGAAGCGCCGGCGGCGAAATTAGCAAGTCGCGGACGTTTTCCGTGGAGATTGCTGGCGTATTTTATTCGGAAGTCGGGCACCGTGTTGACGCTGCAGGATGCTGTTCGCCGCCGTTTGCTGGATTCCGGCGAGAAGGACGACGCCGAAAAGCAGCTCGTCCGAATGTTGATTACGCTGGAGGCCGGCGGTTTTATAACGCTCGATCCACCGCCACCAAAATCGTCTGCTGCACTTGTTGATGCATCATCAGCGTCAGGTCCTGTTTTTCATTCCGTTCGAGCCGGCGATGTATCGACAGAACTGCTGACGTTCACGTCGACCGCCGTTTCCGTTCGCGATAGCCGCTGGGTGTCATCACATCTCGCGCCGATGGCAGATGAAGAAGCCCTCGCTGAAGGTGAAGTTGGTGAAGTGATTCACTTCGACTCCAATGAAGTGCCCGAAGATTTCGGTGAAGGAGTGTCGGCAGATGAAGTTGCGTTAGATGACGTTGTAGCGGACAAACCGGTCGAATCTGACCAAGCTGTCGGATCTGAAGAAGCCGTCAGTGAACCTGATGCCGAGCCACCGCGTGTTGGATTGCTCGGCCAGATGATTCAGCAGGCTCGAAAGGAAGGGACTTCGGCGACCGACGTCGCCGCAAAGAAATCTAAACGTGAACCGAAGGCACCAAGTGCCGAAGAAGTCATGTTGTTCGAGTATTCGCCGCGTCTGGCGATTGCGACAGAACAAATGGCGTTGATGCTGCCGTTTCGAAGTATCAATGCGATCTATGGTGTGTTCCTTGCCGAGCAAATGCATAAAGCCAACTACGAAGAACGCCTGCAGCTTCTTGAAAGCGCGCTGGATTTGCCGTCATCAGTCGCGAGTCAGGTGCGAGTACCTCTGCCGGAACAAATGCCGGATGGACCGTTATCGACTGAGTACGTGAATCCGCTGCTGCTGTCGCGTGGTATTGTGACTCAGCAGGAATTGACGGGTTACTTCGACGAAGTAAATCGGCGTCGCGTTTATCCACTGCCGTTGGGTGATCGCATGAGAATGCTGTTTCATAGCGAGTATCCCGGGATTTCCGACGTCTCTATTCGCAGTGTCTGGTGTGTCGGCGACTTGCTGCG
>JANOZG010000445.1:0-5366 GCA_031429275.1 Planctomycetota bacterium | reverse complement strand
CGGACGTCCTTCCGGATCACACAACAATCCGTACACAATCTGCGGCCGGTCACTGCGATGATCGCGACTGTAGCCGTGCTTGATGAGACTCGATTTTTTCCCCGTGTAGAAACTGGAAGACACATCAAACAGCACCAGCGTGGCGTCTTTCAGATGCGTCTTCGCCAGTTTGTTCTCAATGTGAACCTGTCGTTCCAGCAGCCAGTCCATCGCATCGTAAAGTTCATGCTCATCGACTTCGCCCAGGTGCAGTTCCTCCGCGAGCGTGTGACGAGCGGTCTCCGAATGCATGCCTGCCGAACAACTGAGTTTTGATCCGGGCGAGAGAATCCGATCAGCGATCATGGCCATCACGAGGCTACGCTCACGACACGGCCTGGCAGCGATGAACTGATCAAGTCCGATGTTCCGCATCGTGCCCAGCACGGCGGCCACATTTCCATGCGGCAGGCTGCGTTCGATGGTCATCGTGCCGCCGTTGCCGACGAGCGGTTGTCCCGTGGCCAGGCGATTCTTGATGACAGCGAGCAGATCGTCCGGCAGGTCCGAAATATTGGCCACGGTCTCATGCTTGACCTTGCCATCCTGGCGAAACGTCCTGCGGAGGTACGTCGAAACGTGGACCTTGCCTTTGTAGGTTTTTTTGATTTCCGCCGCATGCGCGCGGCGTTTATCCGGGTTGCTCATGACGGATTTGTAGCGGCAGGAAAAACAAAGTCCAGGAAAATCTGGATATTTTCTGGCTACCTATGTAATTTGTGTGTATTGGTATTTTGACAAATCCCAAGTCTTCTACCGCTCAAAGCTCATTTTGGACCAGTTCAAGTTCGGTTTAGACCTGACAATGCCTCTTGATGGTTCGAATGTAAGGCATGACTCATTTTGACGCGGCGGCTTCTCCGTTGACCGGATTCCAGTCTTCATCAACAACCCCATGTCAAAGTAGGGAATACGGTCCCCTCCGTTGTTGCTGAAATCTGCACGCGGATTTCTGAGCTTCGCATGACAGCGGTGCAGAGCGGGCCGTTGATAAAAAAAGCCCGGCGTCAATGCAGACACCGGGCTTGATTTGGTTTCCCTTGGTCTGTTCGCATTCCGCAGAATGCAAACACCACCAAGTGCTGATGTAAACCAGCCGAGAGGCTCCTTTGGGTCAAGAGCTGTCAGGCCTTGTCAGACAGTACCGAAGATCGTCTTGCCGGTGCTCTTCAGTTCGTCGCACGCGCGGATCATACGTTTGCAAACGCCGGCTTCGCCGAGTTTCAACCATGTGCGTGGGTCGTATGATTTCTTGGCACCGATTTCACCGTCGATCATCAGAACTTCGTCATAGTGCTTCATCATGAAGTCCACGACTGGTCGTGTGAATGCATACTGAGTGTCAGTGTCGATGTTCATCTTGATCACGCCGTATTCCAGTGTTTCCTGAAGCTGAGCTGCAGGAGTCCCTGAACCGCCATGGAACACCAGATCGAACGCTGAGTCCTTGCCGTACTTCGCGATGACAGCCTTTTGACCATCGCGAAGAATTTCTGGCTTTAGCTTCACAGCACCTGGTTTATAGTGTCCGTGTACGTTGCCAAACGTGGCTGCGAACATGAAACGCCCAAGGCCGTGCAGGGCTTCGTGCACAGCAACCATGTCTTCTGGTGTTGTGTAGAGTTTGTCATTGGCAACATCGGAATGGTCGATGCCATCTTCTTCGCCGCCGACAACGCCCGCTTCAACCTCGAGAATGATTTCATTTTCTGCACACAACTTCAGCAGTTCTTTGCTGGTGGCCATGTTCTTGTCCAAAGGCAGCTCAGAACCATCGAACATGTGTGAGTTGAACAGATTGCCCTGGCCCGCTTTTCGGCGAGCGGCAGTGGCTGCGATCAATGGCTTCAGGAATCCATCGACTTTCTTTGGCTGGCAATGATCGGTGTGCAGACCAATGAGTACATTGTGCTTTTCTGCAAGACGGTGGGCCGCTTCTGCAAGTACCTGGACTCCAAAGACAGCATCCTTCACGTTCAGGCCCGATGCAAATTCGCCAGCACCAGTTGAAAACTGGATGATCCCGTCAGACTTGGCGTCTGCAAATGCCTTCAGTGCGGCATTGATCGTGGTGATTGATGTCACGTTGATCGCCGGATATGCATAGTTGCCCTTTTGAGCAGCGTCGAGCATCTGAGCATATTGTTTTGGGGTTGCAATTGGCATTCGTGATAAAACCTTTGTGTTAAAAACTGTCGTCCGAAGTACGTTGATGGTTTGGGAAAATGGGTCAGGAACCGATACGTCAACGATTATGCAAAACACCACGCAATCAGTTTTTAACCCCTTTTCCCTGCGGGGTTATATCGACTGCCAAATGTGACGCAAGTGCGGTCTCCAATTCCACGAAAATGGAGTCTGCCTGCTATCAAATCCAGGACCGGCACTGACCATTGAAAGCTCCGCTATTCCACAGAGTTCAGGGGCATTTCGTTTCTGGCAGCTGAACCTCTTCGCCGGTCAACTGCAGGAAATTGCGTGATTCCACCGGTGGCAGGACCTGCACGATGACATCGTCCAGCTGGATTTCTGCTTGTCCTGTCATCGCAAGTGAGATGTGAAATTCTGAGGCTGCTGCGACGGGGCGGAGCATTTCAAACGTCTGCCATTCCTGAGTGAGTTTTGGCCGCAGGCCACCTTCCGGCCCAAGATCTGAATCAAAGATCAGAACAGGATGAGGTGAGGTACTTGTCACTGTTCTGCCTTTTCTGATTCGTCCCTGCACTAAAACAATGTCACCAGCGTTCACCATGACAGCGGGAGTATTGAGTGTCAATGGCGTACTGTCAGTAGTAGCTCCGCCGCGCGATTGCACGACCTTGACTTGCAGGACTGTGTTGTTTCCCTTCGGATCGTGAACCAGATCTGTTGTACAATAAAACGAAGAATCAGCGGCAGTTTCCTGCTTCCAGCCGTCTTGAGAGAACAACTGCCCGTTTTCGAAGTCCCCCGATGGCAGCAGGTTCTCTGACACTCGATGTTTTTGCCGATCAATGAAGTGCATTAGCTTCCAGTGTTCAGGCAAAGTCGTGAAAGACATGGCATGCGGTGACTGGCCTGGTGCCGTAAGTTCTGCAACAGCGTCATTCCAGCATGCCTGCTGAACCTGTCGCAGAATTCGCAGGCAATCATTGCTGCGGGCCGCCGCTTCTTCAAAATCACGGCTGGCCAGTTCACGTTCGGAGCGATCCAGTTCTCTCCTGGCAGATGACAGCAACGCATCCACGCCCTGCGCGACACGATGCTCTTCTCTCAAGGATTCAACGACCTGCATCACTCGTAAATACTTCAGGTTTGCCAGCTTCGTCGTTTGTGTTGCCGACCGCTCAGCCAGTCGGTGAACACTGGCGCGGATTCGTCCGATAAGTTCCTGATCAGAAGACACCAGAATTGCCGCACACCGATCAAAGTTATCAATTTTCACTCGCAAGCCACCGGCGGTAACGTCGCGAGGGATGTAACGAATTCCTGTTGTTGAAACCTGATATGCCGATGCTGTTTCGGTCGCTGCCACTGTTAGTTCAATGCTGCGTTCGTACATCGCACCAGGAACGATCTGCGATGATTCATCCCAGTAAGTTGGCAGGATCAACATCGCGCGTTCTGATGTGAAGACTGCCGCATCTGATCCCGCCGGCGCCTCGGAACTTCCCGCGCTGGTAGAGATGTTAGCGCCGCCAAGTGCGGATTGTACTCCTGAAGGTGGCTTGCGTCCGAACGCCGGCATCGACGCCGTCTGTTTCTGTGATGCTGACTGCAGGCTCAAGTGACCATCCAATCGGCCGCTTGCCAGGAACGGCTCAAGCAGTTCAATTTCCAGACAGGCCAGTTCAATAGCGATCGCAGTTTCCTGATCGAGTGGATCTTGCGGATCCAACGGCGATGTCTTCCAGAAACCAAGCCCTTTACATCCGGCCGATACGGCAGCATAAACCTGATGCTGGATCTGCTCAGGCTCCACAAAAGGCAATTCCAGCCCCCTCGCCCTACGCCATGCCTGCTGCGTCGATGACGGTTCAATTTGAATCCACGTCCACGGAAACGGCAGTTGACCGCCAGAACGACGACGACGAAAGAGCAGATTCCGAAGTTCGCCAAAACTGTCAGATCGCCCCACAACGTGACGTCCAATGCCGATCAAATCGATCTCCCGCGCCGCAGCACCTTCGGCTTCCGTCAAATCGGCAAGTTGTGGACGCTGGAACTTTCTGTCGCCGCTGCGAACTTCACGAGACCATGCCAGCAAATGCACCAGATCTTCACGCGATACTCGTGTGCCTAAAATCCAGCCAGAGCCACTAGGACAAAGTTGATCAAGCGGCGGCAGAGCTTGCAATAGTTTCGAAAAATCGCCTGGTTCAAATTCAGGATGTGGCGGAGTCACGAGTACTGCGAATTCCGAATCGTACAACTCACGCGCGCGTTCTGTCTGTCGGAAATCATGCACCCAGATCGTATTCAATCCCATTTGCTGCAGTATGGCAACGGATTCACCGTGATCCGGCGCGATTCGCAAAATCGTCGGTTTATGATTGAGTTGAATTGAGTCAAGTGAGATGTCCAGCGGCACATAGTTGCGAACATCTGTGCTCACGGTATTTGACGTACCAAATGCACTCGCTGCAATCAGTTCAAGATCATCATCAATAGCCACCACAGGGCCACATTCGGAGTCACGAATCTCGACGAACTGTTCTCCTGGAATTGCCTCAATAATTAACGCGATGCCAACTACGATCGCACCTTGAGCATTGATGTCGGGCTGATGAAGTTCGGCGCGCAAACTCCGCAATTGAAATTCAATGGCCTGTTTTGTTGCTTTGACAGTGAGTTGCTTTTCAACGTCGATCTCACGCAGGATGTCGCCACGAACAATCGTCTGAAGTGGTTTTCCCGTGCGAGGGTCGATTTGACGGGGTAGCAAAATAATCAAACCAGGTCTCAGGCCTGCGATTGAGGCGATGACGCTGACCGTCGCTTCGAAATCATTGTGCAACTGCGACGGCGTTCGAGGTGATCGAAAGACCAATGGTGAACTAGCTCCGGCATTCTGGATTCGAAATCGACAAGCCGATGAAGCTGCATCTGACAATTCAACCCGGTTGATGCGAATGGCGTTACTGTCTTTCGGCGCTATCCACTCGGTTGTTTCTTCTGATCGGCAAGTGCCGCTAAGTGTCGACGAAAGTACAAGCAGGCTACATGCAAGCAACCGCAATGGCACGCGTTGTAAGTTTTGCGGCGTCAACAAGACGAGTGCACTTTCAGCTAAGGATTGATAAGTGGCTGGGGTGAGAGGACGCCAGCCCGAAACCCCGGGGCTTGCC
>JANOZG010000444.1:0-2106 GCA_031429275.1 Planctomycetota bacterium | reverse complement strand
TCTTATCCCTCACTGACGTTTCGGGTTGTGAAACCCCCATTAAATCAACAGCCTGTTTACCCCGGTGGTTTTCAGGCTTCTGCACTATCTCACGTTTCAGATATCAACATCACAACAATTCCTGAATCACGGTTCCCGCATCCAGCACACGCATTTCAGCCCGAGCCTGCGTATCGATGCCGGCAAGTTCGCAGATTGTTGTTCCAACCATCAGTGGAGTGATCGCCGTCGTGACGGGATCTTCGGCGTATTTGTCACTCTCGCCAATTGTGCGCCCCGGCTGAACTCCGCCGCCAGCCCACAGCGAAAAGTAGCATCGAGGCCAGTGGTCACGAGCCGCACGGTTTGTGATGCGTGGCGTTCGTCCGAATTCGCCCATCGCCACAACCAAAGTTGTGTCCAGCAACCCGCGATTTTCCAGATCATCCAGCAGTGCTGAAAACGCACGATCAAAAATCGGGCAGTGGGTATCCTGCAGAAGCTCAAAGTTATAGATGTGCGTGTCCCAGCCGAAATCACAGTTCGGTGTCATGCATTCAACGTACTCGCTCCAGTTCACCTGAATGTAGGGCACACCAGTTTCGGCAAGGCGTCGAGCAAGCAGACAGCTTTGGCCGAATGTCGTCTGACCGTATGCATCTCGCATAGCCTGCGGTTCTTCTGTGAGATCAAACGCCTTGCGCGACCCCGGACTTGTGATCAGATCGTAGGCTCTTTCGTAACTTCGATCCCAACTGCGAGGTCCCAGCTGATCGAGCTGTCTCAGTGTCGCATCCAGTTTGGCTCGAACCATATTTCGATCTGTGATGCGATTGGGGGTCAGTCCTTCCAGAAGCTGCAACGACGGAAGTTCAACCTGGCCTTCGTCGGAGCAACTCACCATGAACGGATCCAGACCCTTGCCGAGTCGCCCGCCTCCATAGCCATCGACTTTGCGAACAACGTCGCGCGGGATGCCGCGACCCACCATGACAAACGGCGGCAAGTCTCCATCGGCACCGCGATGTTTGGTGATGATCGAACCAAAATTTGGATGGACCGGCGTTGGTCGTTCTTTGAATCCAGTCAGGCCCACAGTACCAGCATCCGGATGTCCGGACTCAGACGTCACGTGGGAACGAATCAATGAGAACCGATCGCTCCGCGCGGCCAGTTTCGGCAGCAACTCAGTGAACTGAACTCCCGGCTGCCGCGTCGAGATTGGAGCAAACGGCCCACGATACTGAGTCGGTGCTTTTGGTTTTGGATCAAACGTATCAATGTGGCTTGGAGCACCCCATAGCCAGACAAAGATAACCGACTTCGCCCGCACTGGCCGATTCACTGCACCAATGACCGACGGCCCGTACAACAATGCCGCAGGCACCGTCGCGCCCAGTTGCAGGAATGCTCTGCGTCCAATTCCGCCGCAGCTTGATGCTCGAAAAGAACCGACGTCCAGCATTCGGAGCCTCGATGAGTTGTCTAAAGGCGGTTTTCCACAATCTACGTGTTAGTCTGACGCTTCTGTCTAGCAAAGGGAAGCAAAGAATGATCGATTGTTGTTGACTCGTCCGGGTCGCGATTCTGGTCGCGAAATTCAAACATCCGGGCAGCGGTGTTTGGCGACGATCTTTCGAGCAGCGCGGAGGCCGTCGACGGCGGCTGTTACAATGCCACCCGCATAGCCAGCGCCTTCGCCGATGGGATACACACCGGGTAACGATGGGATTTCGAAT
This sequence comes from Planctomycetota bacterium, assembly GCA_031429275.1. Taxonomy (GTDB): domain Bacteria; phylum Planctomycetota; class Planctomycetia; order Planctomycetales; family Planctomycetaceae; genus SXXK01. The sequence goes on along the minus strand of JANOZG010000444.1, from coordinate 388 downwards.
GTTGCAGGATCACGGTCGATGCGCACCGGCGAGCTGCCTCGCATTTCGGGGCCGACCAGAACAGCGTCCTCAAGAAAATCGCCGCGCCATTGAGTGTCCATGATTGGCAAACCTGCTTTCATCGCTTTCAAAATCGACGGCGGCAACACTGCGGACAGATTTCGAGCTTTTGTCCCGCGTTCGTAGGAAGATGGCAGTTGCTCGGTCGGTGATGGTGTTCGATCGGCAAGGAAATCCTGAGCACGCTGCACCGGGGCTTCGTAGTTGCCGCCGGTCATCTGGAAGGGTTGAGATTTCAAAACGGACAACTGCAGGGATTGGAAACGTCGTCTGGCTTCATTGAATCCTCCGTCTGCGTCCTTGCCATCGGCCACAGCGCGCGCGATAC
>JANOZG010000443.1:0-1545 GCA_031429275.1 Planctomycetota bacterium | reverse complement strand
CCACCATAATTGCCTGCTGATGCACCAATCGCGCTTCGCACCCAACCAATCGAGATACGTCTTCGCGTACCGCTGCGGGAAGAATCGCACTCGACCGTCTTCAACGGCGTCGATTGCACTTTGAGCCAGCGTGTCCATTTTCACAAACCACTGATCGCTCAAAAACGGTTCAATCGCCGTCTTCGAGCGGTCGCTGTACATCATCGGGATGACACGGTCTTCGACTTTTTCGAGATGCCCAAGCGCCTCCATCTTCGCCACGATCTTCTTGCGAGCTTCAAAGCGATCCATGCCCTGATAATCGCCACCGTTTTCGTTGATCGTACCATCGGTGTTCAGGATGTTGATCGGCTCGGACATCTTGTCCTTGTTGCGAGACCAACACGCGTAGTCGTTCGGATCGTGCGCCGGCGTCACCTTGACCGCTCCCGTACCCAGCGTCTTGTCAGCCAGCAATGCATCCGCAACGATCGGGATGATGCGGCCATTCGCGGGGATCTGAACGTGTTTGCCAATGAGATCCGTGTAGCGTTCGTCAGTCGGATGAACGCAAACGGCGGTATCGCCCAGCATCGTTTCCGGGCGGGTTGTGGAGAAACTGATGCGATGACCGGTTGGTTTTCCGGCATCATCCACAACCGGATAATTCATCGTCCAGAAGTGTCCAGCCACATCTTCGTGAAACACTTCGTCATCGGCGACGGCTGTCTGCAGGTACGTGTCCCAGTTCACCAGTCGCTTGCCGCGAAAAATCAATCCGTCGCTGAACATTTTGAAGAACGTTCGACGAACAGCTTTGCTGCAGACTTCGTCCAGCGTAAATCGAACGCGTCGCCAGTCGCAACTGGAACCGATCTGCTTGAGCTGATTCAGAATGCGCGCTTCGTACTCATCTTTCCACCTCCAGATGCGTTCAACAAGAGCGTCGCGACCAATGTCGTGGCGAGTCAGTTTTTCCTCTTCCAGCATCCGGCGCTCAACAACCGCCTGAGTCGCAATGCCAGCATGATCGGTGCCCGGCATCCACAGAGCTTCTCGTCCCTGCATGCGTCGCCAGCGAGTCAGCAGGTCCTGAACTGTGCCGTTCAGACAGTGCCCCATGTGCAAAGCCCCCGTCACATTCGGCAGGGGGATCATGATCGTATGCGACTCCTTGCCCGGAGTCGGATCGGCATTGCAATAGCCCTGACTCAGCCAGTGCTCAACCCAGCGAGTCTGAGCGGCGGCGGGTTCGTATGTCTTTGCAAGTTCTGTGGTCATGGATGGGGAATAGTCAATAGTAGATGGTAAATAGTGAGCGGCAGAAGACCGCTGTGTTTGCGTAGGGTAGTGAAACAGCGGCGCTGCGTCGAACCGGGATTCCGCAGGCGGGAATCTGGCGCCTGTGACACGGCGATCTACCGGAAAGTTCGAACATCCGTAGGCCGGACCAAACGCAGCGATGTTCCGGCAATGAACGCTGACGAGCCGGAATGGCGTTGCGTTTGGTCCGGCCTTCTTTTACCTCAGGGCCGCTCGAATGCGATCCACCAGCTTGTTATCCGG
>JANOZG010000442.1:0-18023 GCA_031429275.1 Planctomycetota bacterium | reverse complement strand
ACACCGTGGATAGCGCTGGTGATCGTGAACGGGCTGCAGCTGCCTTTGCTGCCGCTGACAGCGATTCTGGAAGGCTGCAATCAGCTGTCCGTTATTAATCGTGTTCGGTTTTGGCAGGCCGTGGCTGGCACTGTTACTATGTGGCTGGCACTTAGCAGTGGTCTTGGTTTATGGTCTCTAGTAGTATCGTCAGCTGTTCGATTGGTAGGCGAGTCGTATTTGGTGGCAGTGCGATATAGGCTCTTCTTCGACGCATTCCGATCTCCACCCGAGCAGGATCAGATCGATTGGAAACACGAAATTCTTCCGCTGCAATGGCGAATAGCAGTGCAGGGGATTTTGCTTTGGTTGGCCAATGCGCTGCCGCTGTTGCTGATCTTCAGGGACTGGCCAGAAGGAGCCGCAGCACAACTGGGAATGACGTGGACGATTCTGACGGCGCTGCAGGGGGCTTCTATGGCATGGATTGAAACGCGGCGTCCTATGTTCGGAGCATTGATAGCGGTAAGGAAATTCAGGGAACTGGACCAGTTGTTTTTTCGGATGATGCGACTGTCGATGCTGATCATGACAGTCGCAGTGACATGCTTCAGTTTGACCGTTTGGTGGATGGGGACTCGCAGCGAATGGCTGTTCGAACGCCTGGCGGGCCGTATGCTGCCAGTCGGACCAACAGCAATGTTTTCGATAGCCATGGTATTGCTTCAATTCGCGCTGTGTACAAATCTTTATGTGCGAGCCCACAAACAAGATCCGTTCCTGGTGGCTTCGATAGTCTCAAGCCTGACCGTGGCGGCGCTGCAGGTGTGGTTTGGAAAACTTTACGGCAGCAGCGGAGTGGCAGCAGGATATTTGTTGGGTATCGCCTGCGTGCAGGTGCCACTCTGGACGTTGATCTGGGTGCGAACTCGTCAGGAATGGCATACATCGGAGCCGTCAGATGCCTGAAGAAGTCCTGCCAACAGCCGACAATTCCCGTCAGTCGGGTGAACTGACGGCGTCGCGTGTGACGCTGAAACTGGAACGCATCAGTTGCCCCTTATGTGGATCGACCGACAGCTCAGTCGTGATGACTTCGAAAGACAATCTGTGTGGCCTTCCCGGGGAATTTCACGTCGAACGCTGCCACGCGTGCGGGCATCGGTTTATGAATCCTCGCCCGGTTTTGGAAAGTCTGGGAGCATGCTATCCAGGGCAATATGGTCCGCATCAATCTGTACCGGACACCGGAGCAGTATCGAGCGGCACGACAGCTTCGATCAAAGCTGCAAATAGCGAAGCTACCAAACCGAAACGGCCGCTGTATCTGCGGATCTTGCCGCTGCGACATGTTCCAGGTCTCAAACATCTCTACCACAGGCTGATGGACGATCGCAGTCAACCCGTGCCAATAGCCGTACGGGGGACGCATCATTCCGCAGACTTGGCACGGAAGGAAGACGACGATCCCGAAAGACCTCGTGCCCTTGAACTCGGATGTGCCACAGGCCAGTATCTCGTGCGATTGCAGGAAGCCGGGTGGATGGCGACCGGCATAGAACCCGGGGAGCGGCCAGCATCGATCGCAAAAGACGCCGGGCTTGATGTGCACTGCGGAACGCTGGAAGCCAGCCAGCTTAAGCCAGAACAGTTTGAACTGGCAGCAGCGTGGATGGTGATCGAGCACGTACCAGACGCAAAGGGCACATTGCGACGACTGCACTTATTGTTGAAACCCGGCGGAACGCTGCTCTTCAGTATTCCGAACGCAGGTAGCTGGGAAGCATGTTTTTTCGGCAGGTACTGGTACGTGTGGGAGTTGCCTCGCCATCTGCACCACTTCACACCGACATCCATTCGAAAACTGCTGCAGGAGTGTGGGTTTACAGACATCACCATCATTCATCAGCGCAACCTGTCGAATGTCATCGGAAGTATCGCGTTGTCTATTCTAGCGCGATGGCCGGAAAGTCGCTTTGGCCGCTGGCTGCTGCGATATCCTGATCGGCCGACGTTGGCCACCAAGCTGTTCCTTGCTCCGTTCGCTCATATAATGGCATGGATGCGTCAGGGAGGGCGATTGACGATATCCGCTCGCCGCGGAACACCGGAGAACGGCCGGTGAATATCCTGTTTCTGTCATCGGGCGATCGAGTACCCTCAGCAAGATTTCGCATCCAGCCGTACCTGCGGCATTTTCGCGAGGACGGGCATCGCGCGGTCGTGGCCCACAGCTTTCCGCAGAAGTATGACTATTTTCCATGGATGGGTTTTCGCCCCAGCCAATTATTGAAACGCAGCGTGCGCTGGTGGCACTGGTTAAGAACAAAGTTGCAGCGGTTCGACGTTGTATTCATCGACCGTGAGATCTTTGACAACACATCGATTCACATGGAACAGAGGTTCAGGGAATCCAGTCATCGACTGGTGATTGATTTGGATGACGCCGTGTTTCTGCGTTATCCCGATAAGTTTTCGAAGCTGATGAAACTCGCGGATATGGTTGTCTGCGGGAATCGGTTTCTCGCAGAGAAAGTGCGACCGCTGAATTCGACAATTTGTCATGTACCAACCTGCATCGACTTGGATGACTATGCCCCGAGAACTTATGGATCGCCGAACCAGTTAATGCCCTCAAGTGGCTCGCCGCCAGTTGTCGGATGGATGGGAACGGCAGGCAATCTGAAGTATCTTGCCGTAGCCGCCGAGGCACTGCGGAGACTTGCTCAGGAAACACCATTCGAACTCCGAATCGTGGTGCCAGAAATTTCGGCTCTCAGCGAGATTGATCTGTCAGGAGTGAAAGTGATTCATGAAGTTTGGCAACCAAAACGAGAAGCAGAACAGCTTCGGCAATTCGATATCGGCCTAATGCCGCTGTTCCCCGATCAGGAATGGGATATCTATAAGTGCGGTCTTAAGCTGATTCAGTACCTCGCTGTGGGAATCCCCGGGATAGCGGCCCCCGTCGGAGTGAATGCAGAAATACTTGATAGTGACCAAAATGGTCTGACTGCTCAAACGACTGAAGAATGGCTGACAGCGCTCCGACGGCTCATATATAGCCCGGTACTTAGGCAGCAGATGGGGCTTCGCGGTCGTAAAACGGTGGAACGAAAATACTCAATTCAGGCGAACTATCCAGTGTTGCGCAATGCACTGTTGGAGTTGACGAGACGAGCCAGGTAACTTCACGATAACGGACGATCCCAACCGGCGGGCAGACCTTGCCTGATTTCAATATCGTCGAAATGGATGCTTGATCTCGCACCAACAGTTCGAGCCCAGGTCGCCATTCGGTGCAAACCCTGAGTCAGCGGTGTCACCGGAGTGTCGCCGAACACGGCAGCGCACTTGGCATGGTCGGCCCAGGCGAGCTTGACCTCGTTCCGAGCAGGAAGAAAGAGAATGTCTGGTTCGATTTGAAACTCACAGGCTACCGCATGCGCCAGATCCAGCACCGTGGTGGGTGAAGAAGCGCCAACGTTAAACACTTCGCAGTTGGCCGACGCGACGAAGGGCGCAGAAATCATCGGGGGCATAATGTCCCCGACATATGAGAAAGCTCGCTGTTGCAACCCGTCACCGAAGATCGGAAGTTGCTGTCCGAGCATGATGCGGTTCATAAAAATCCCGACAACGTTGCGGTACTTATCGCCAATGTTCTGATATTCGCCATAGACATTGTGCGGACGAAAAACCGTGAAGTTCAAACCAAACAGTTCATGGGCTGCTTTCAGATCCATCTCGACAGCAAATTTGGATATACCGTAAGGGTCTTCTGGCCGGGGAATAGTTGATTCCAGCAAGGGCACCTGGCCACTGCCATAGACAGCGATAGAACTGGTGAACACGAAATGCTGTACAGCGTGTCGAACAGAAGCGTTGATAAGATTCACGCTGCCGATCAGATTATTGCTGTAATTGAATCGGCGGATGAAATGACTCAATCCTTCAGCGGCATAGGCGGCCAGATGAAAAACGAATCGAACAGAGAAATCCTGAAACAAGCGGTCAATAAATTCAGGATCAGTCACGCTGCCTTTGACAAACAGCACCCGTGGGGAGTCAGGCACATTTGCCGAAAAACCGCCGGAGAGATCATCGACGACGATGATCCGTAAATCATCGTAAAGAGGATATTCCAGAAGACAGCGGGTGAGATGAGAACCAATAAATCCTGCGCCGCCTGTGACCAGGACGTAGTTTGAAGAAGCCATTTCTGAAGAACCTTATGCCAAGCTGCCAATTTAGGATCTCGACAGCATAAACAGCGACACTCGCTTTGACACCGATTGGAGCCCAGGCTACCATCGAAATAATGACATTTCGCAATCTGAGTAGCAGGCTTGGTTAGGAGCATATGATGCGACCCCTAATGATTTTCGCAGCATTTATGCTCCTCAGCAAAGTGTCGGTATTTGCGTTTGATGGCCCCCGGCAAAGTACGAAAGTGCCGCGATTCGACGTCGCAGTTGACAAAGGGTTGGCGTACCTTAGGGCGGCCGTCGCAAAGACCGAGCAGCACGACGGCCATCTGATTCTCGCCGCATATGCGATGGTCAAAAGCGGTGTCGACAAATCAGACCCGTTCGTAACCCACGCCGTCCAGGAAGCAGCAAGTCGTAGTGCTGGCACCAGTTATCGTCCGATGTCCGCTTACGATCATCTTTACGGGGCAGGTGTTGATTCAATGCTGCTGGCTGACGTTGACGCGGACCGATATCGCGGCAATTTGCAGAGTATTGCCAATTATGTTCAATCGGTACAGCGAGCGGACGGCTCGTGGAGCGACGGTCCAAGTCAACCTGGCGACGTTAGCATGTCGCAATATGGCGTACTGGCTCTGTGGGCATGCCAACGAGCCGGATGCAGCCTGGCCCCCGAGTCACTTGATCGAGCAGCGGGCTTTCTTATGAAAAAAGGCAACTCGGATGGTGGTTGGGGGTATCGCCCAGGCACTACCGCCGGACCAGGCATGGGTGCTTCCACGCACAATATGACAATGGCGGGCGGTGGGACGGTAGGTGTTTGCCGGCTGCTGTTGCATGGACTGCGGAACCCGCCGAAGCCGGAAAAATCCGAGGAGGCTGCTCCATTGCCCGGTGGGCTGACAAAAATTGATCCTCTTGATGGTGCCAGTCAATACGGATCAAAATTCCCAGACTATAAACCAGTTCTCGGAGCGGAAATGTTGGATGGTCGTGTCGATAAAGCCTTCGCTTGGAATCAAACGAACTTCCAGGCGGTTAGTCGCGTCGAACACAATATCTACTACTACTATTGCCTTGAACGCGCGGCAGCAGTCGGTGATTTGGGCCAAATCGGCGGTCAGGACTGGTATACCGTCTACGGCGACGGGCTGTTGACGCTTCAGGCTGAAGAGGGTAGTTTCGATACCCATACCGGTCCGGTAGTAGGAACCAGCTTTGCTCTGTTGTATTACATGAGATCCACGGAGCAGATCCTGAAAAAAATGTACGGACAGGGGCTGCAACTTGCCGATCGCGGCAACCCGTTCGGGGAAAAGAAAAAGAAGGATCCGACAGAACTCGATCGGCTGATTGGGGATATTGCGAATATGGACTTTGATAAGCTCGACGAATCACCAGTGGAAGTGGCTGATGACATCGTGCAGAGCGTACTCGCGATCGACAATCCGGAGGATCTCATCGGGCAGGAAGATCAGCTCAAAAGCCTGATGCAACATCCGAACGCAAAGGTTCGAAGCGCAGCCGTCTGGGCCTTGGGACGAACCGGCGACTTCAAGCTCGTGCCGTTGATGCTGGACGGTATCCGTGACAACAGTGTTGATGTCAACATCGAAGCCATTCAGGCATTGCGATTTATTGCTCGCAAGCCGCAGGGGTTTGGCGAGTCGCTGGCCCCGTTCGCATCATTGGGCACAGCAGAACAAATCACCAAAGCCTCCCCGGAAGATCGGCTGAAGCTGGCGACTCCGTGGCGAGAAAAGGCGTTGAAGGACTGGTCGAATTGGTATTTCGGTGTGCGACCGTTCGAAGATCGCGGCGGCATCGAGGAACTCCAACTTGCCGTACCGTTAAGAGACGGAAGCGTGGATACCGGAGAAGCAACCAAAAAGAAATAGGTAGGGAATTTAGTCAAGTGAGCGGAGTGGGGTCAGCCGGGGTCAGCCCACCGGTAAAAAACAGCCAGACCTGTCCGCGATTGTAGCGTCAGACGCAAGGTGAATCGAATTGTACCGGCAAGCTGACGCATGCCGCTCACCAACATCAATGCAACCCGCGTCAAGCGTTATGGCGTCTTCAGAGTCAGCCGCATCGCGTCCCGAAAGTCGGTACCACCGGCATACCCTAGTTTTCGAATTGCCTTGTCGATGCTGTAGTCCAGATTCAGACCGAGGAATTTGATTCTGGCGCTGTTGAGCAGCGGAGCTTCTTTTCTGCCAAGAAGCTTCCATGTCGTCTCCATCGCTTTCGCGAGGAACTTTGCAATTGGCATGGGCACAATTTTTGACGGCTGCGAGATACCAGCAGCGTTGCAGACCGTTTCAATAAACTCACGTTTTGTCACCGCTCGCGGGTCGCGGATGTTGAACACTTCCCCCACCACGTCGTCACGCTCAACGGCCAGCCAAATCGCTTCGCAAAGATTGCCCACGTAGGTGTTGTTCATCAATTTGTTTGGCGAACCAAGATACGCAAACTTACCAGATCGCAGTCGGTCCGTCAGTTTTGGAAGAACCGTGCGATCACGCGGACCGTAGATGAAGCCCGGTCGCAGGACGACGGCTGGCAACCTGCGATCGCGGATATAGTCGCACACCAACAGTTCAGATTCGACCTTGGTAAGCGTATAGCCATCGATTCCCGTTGTGCTGGGGGCTGTCGCTTCATCGGTCCCGTAATGATCTTTGCCTTCGTAGACTCCCAGTGAACTGATCTGAATCCACCGCTTCAACGAACCTGTGGCCAGTGCAGCGTCCATCAGAGCCTGAGTTCCCGCGACGTTGATGCGACGATATTCGTCGGTGGGTCCCCAGTCGCCGACTTTTGCCGCGCAGTGGATAACGATCGTTACACCGGCACACGCCGTCTTAAGCGACTCAGGCTGATCGAGATCACCATGGATCAGTTCGATATTCAGTCGACGTAGAAAGCCAACATCAGCGGTGGGCCGCACCAGCGCACGGACTTTGCAGCCTCGCTGTACTGCCTGTTCAGCGACGTGGCTGCCCACAAGCCCAGAAGCACCGGTAACAAGAATAAGATCGTCGGAGGTGATTTGCACAGATAGGTTACTCTAAAGTAGCCATCACGCTCCGCGTGATGAGCCCCGGTCAGGAATGTTCGAGGCAAGCCCGTCGTCAATAATCTCTCGCTTTGCGAAACTGTATGAGCAGCAACCCAGTTCGGTCCACAATGTCGAATCTTAAAGGCTCTTCACGGCGGAGCGTGAAGGCTACATTAGCAAAGCCGATCATTTCGCTTCTAACTCAGCAGCACTTCCAGCCACGGCAGTGCGGTGCCGAACGTGCAGCATCACAGGTACCGAAGTGATACCATCGACATTCGTTTTCAGATGGAACAATCGGCTGGCTTCCGGCACCCAATCAGCAGTCGTGATGAAGAATTCTCGTTCGTTCTGGCCACTGAGCAGCATGAGCCCGTTGAGCCCAATGTTATCGACAAATACGCCGTGAGGCATGTTGCGGCCCGAATCTTCTTTGCCGAATTCGACGAGGCCATCATGCTTGGTGCGTTCCACTTTGATGAACGCTCGCACCGTTTCACCGGCCCAAACGGTGAGTTCAGGAGTCTGTTCAGCGCCGCCAGCCGCTTGCTGTTCGGCCGACAGGATACGCACGACGACCTTCGGTGCTTCTCCGACGGTCAGCGTTTTCACGCCACCAGCTTCATGGGCCACTTCACGCCCGGCAATGGTCGCCTTGGCATTGAATCGAATGAGTTTCACGGCGTCTTCCGCCGGCGTGACAGCGTCTTTGGCCGCGATGATTGTTCCGAACGCCTGCAATTGTTCCGGTTGAATTTCAACAGGGCCCGAAAACGAAAATCCGGCAGGCAGATTTTCGGCGGTGATCTCGATCGGACCATCGTAACCGTCCAGACGGGTCGCTTTGAAACTTAACTCGTGGCCCACGCCGGGAAACAGTTTCACATCCGTGCCACCGACTTCAATCGAAAAATCCGGCTGCGGAGTTCGCACCATCATCTGATATTTGAAATCTGCACCCTGGAAATCACGAGCATCGCGAATTCGTACCAGATAATCGCCGTCTGCCGGAGGCTCAAACATCAGCCGTGAATCGCTGCCCCATTGCCGCAACGGATCATCGTCGTTTTCGAAATAGATCGGAAACTCTGGCAAACCTGTTGCCGTTAACACTTCATCCGGGCGATGAGCTTCCACGATAAACGCAGGAGCCTGCAACGCATGCGAAGTCGGCGTCGTACCGAAGTAGGTGAATCGATTTCCGAAGCCCGGATAGACTTTATAGCCAGAGTCCGGTCCACGTGGATACAGCCACAGTTTTACGACTTCGCCGTCGGAATACAGGTACTGGTTCAGTTCCATTTCCTGCCAGTTGAACATGCGAAAATCGTCGCTGGTGTCAGAGTCCTTGCCTCGAAACGTGAAATAGGAATCGCGGACAGCCTGCAATCGAGCCTGAAGCACGGGCTTGCCGTGGTGATGCAGAATTTCGACGAAAGAATCCAACGGCGATTTTTCTCGAGACGCCTTGACCTCCACCATCAGCGGATGGCCTTTTTCGGCATGAAATCGAAAGACATCCTGATCCGGGTTTGGTGTCTCATTGAAGATCGCTCCGCTAATCGTCGCCGGAATCGAAATTACCTGCGGATTCATGAGTTCGTTCGGCTCAGTCTCGGCAACAGCGACGGATTGAACGTTGGTAGCGGATTCTGTCGTCGTGGCCATGGCCGCATCGACAGTTGCGGATTTCGCTGAGGGAATCGATGGCACAGGAACTCGCCGCAGTGAACCGCCGAAAGTTACGACGATGAGTTCGCTGGCATCCGGAGTAAAGGCAAAGCAGGTGACACGGTCCGCAGCGAAATCCAGTGCATCAATTTCATGAACTCGGCCAGCATCCCAAAGCTTCAAAATGCCCTTCTCTTCGGCCGTTGCCAGAAAGCGTCCATCATCGGAAATCGCAAGAGAGGTAATGACACCTTCATGGGCGAATCGTGAGATAGCAAGCGGGTTTATGATTTGCGATGTGCGTGAAACTAGCATCCATTTTCGAATGCGATTGTCAGCACCTGTCGCATAGATTGCATTTCCGTCAGGGCTGAATCGAACAGAATACTGCTCGGCCTGAGGCTGACTGAGTGTATCTAGCCTCTCGCCGGTCGCCACATGCCAGACTTTGATCGTGCCATCCGCGCTGGCACTGGCCAGAAGAGTTCCATCAGGACTGAACTGCAGGTCGAAGACAGCTCCATTATGTCCGTTCAGGACACGAACGAATTCGCCTGATAACCCATGATGCAGAATAATGTGGCGATCATAACCAGCAGTCGCGACAAGTTTTTCATCCGGAGACCAGACAGCCGCATAGGCCACATCATGGTGTCCGGCAAATTCCTGCACGATCTGTTGTTTTGCCAAATCGATCACAACGGCACGTCCGGACAACCCTGAGACGCCGGTCGCCAACAGGACACGTTTTCCGTCGGCCGAAAATTCCACGTCGTTCACCTTGCCATCGTCCACGACGATCTTCTGCGTTGCGTCGTTCGTCGCAGAAAAACTTATTTCCAGAGCCTTGTACTTGCCCAAGGCGAGATGTGATCCATCGCGCGAAATGGCCAACGACAATGCCGGATTCCTGACGGATTCGGCTGAGACCTTCACATCTGGAAGGGCAGCCATCACCGCCGCGCGGCTGTCGAAGTTGGCACCTTCCTTTAACCAGGCCTGAATCGTTTTAAGATCTTCCGGAGAGAGCTGAGGCTGATCCGCAGGAGGCATGTGATCGTCGTCAGCGGCAATCAATACGTTCCAAAGCCGTGATTCCTCGGGATGCTGCGCATTGAGAATAGTACCGTTTTCGCTGCCGCGCAGAATATCGTCAGCCGCCTGAAGTGACAGTTTTTGTTCGGCATCAATCCGATTGTGGCAGCCGAGACAATAGGTCTGCAGCACCGGTGCCACCTGACGTCGATAAGAGATCTTTTCTTCAGCCGGCAGGGAGCACAGCGGAAGAAAAATGGCAAAAAGGCAGAAGACGAATCTAAAGCAGGTCGTCTGAATGAGCATTCGATTGATCCAACAATGGACGGGATATAAAAGGTCGGCAACCGCTGAGACATGCGAAGAAATACAGGAATGAGCCGTTGAAATCAACGTACCTGAGTCACGCGAAGCGTCAACCAGGCCACCTCACGGCGTTAATCAGCGCTGATCCCCAAGTCGCGTGGATTTTTTGACTGTTCTATGGGCTCGCTTCTGTCTAATCTTAACCCGACGCGACGAGGAAGCGAAGCACGCATAAGACAACTTACTCAGACTGGCAAAAGCATGGCCAAGCGCAAACCTGTTGAAACACCAGCCAAGCCGGCAACGCCAAGACAGGCTACGTCTCGAGCAAAGACTCCGCATTCCATCGGAAGTTACCTGATCCAGCGACTTCAGGAAGTCGGTGTTCGAGATGTTTTCGGCATTCCTGGCGATTTCGTTTTGAAGTTCTATGGCATGCTGGAAGACAGTCCGATTCGCGTTGTGGGGACGACGAACGAAGCATGCGCCGGCTATGCTGCGGACGGTTATGCTCGCATCAACGGTGTTGGTGCGGTGTGTGTCACTTACTGCGTGGGCGGACTCAGTCTTTGCAACTCAGTCGCCGGAGCCTACGCAGAAAAGAGTCCCGTGATCGTCATCAGTGGTTCGCCAGGGATGAATGAGCGAATCGCCGATCCGTTGCTGCATCATCGTGTCAAAGATTTTAATACGCAGCGTGAAGTGTTCGAGAAGATCACTGTCGCAACAGCATCGCTTGATGATGAACTCACAGCGTTCCGGGAAATCGATCGTTGCCTTGATGCCTGCCTGCGGTATAAACGTCCCGTCTTTCTTGAAATCCCGCGTGACAAGGTACTCGCCTGTCCCAGTCACGCGCATTCGCCCGTTCGATTGAATCTGAAGAGCGACGACCTCGCGCTGAAGGAAGCACTTCACGAAACGCTGACACATCTGGCTGCAGCCGCGAAGCCGGTCATTGTCGCCGGGATTGAACTTCATCGCTTTGGACTTCAGGATCAGGTTCTGCAATTTGCTGAACGGAACAACATCCCGATCTGCGCGACCTTGCTGGGGAAATCTGTGATCAGCGAACGGCATCCTCTGTATCTCGGCGTCTACGAAGGCGCGATGGGTCGGGAAGAGGTTCGCTGCTATGTTGAAGAGAGCGATTGCATCATCCTGCTGGGTGCATTTATGAGTGACGTCAACCTGGGCGGATTCACTGCTCGGCTGGACCCCACGAAATGTATATCAGCGACGAGCGAAAAGTTGCGAATTCGCCACCATCATTTCCACGACGTCATATTCTCTGATTTCATGAACGCTTTGGCGGGTGCGAAAGTGAAGGGTAAGCGCCCCGCGCCGAAGATTACGCAGCCAAAGGTTCTTCCATGGAAGGCGGCCGCCACAGCGACAATGACAATGAAGCGACTGTTTCAGAAGATCAATTCGGTACTGGATCAGGATATCGTCGTTGTTTCTGATACCGGGGATTCACTGTTCGCCGCTGCAGATCTGTCAATCACTCAACACACAGAGTTTCTAAGTACTGCCTATTACACATCCATGGGCTTCGCGATTCCTGCCAGCGTCGGAGTTCAGGTCGCCAATCGGAATCTGCGTCCCCTGGTGCTTGTCGGTGACGGAGCGTTTCAAATGACGTGTATGGAATTGTCAACGACAGTAAAGATGGGCTTCAATCCGATTGTCGTTGTGCTGAACAACAAGGGCTATTCCACTGAACGATTCATTCAGGAGGGGCCATTCAACGACATTCACAACTGGAACTATCACAAGATGCCGGAACTCCTGGGTTCCGGCTGGGGCTTCGAAGTCTTCACAGAAGGCGACCTGGAAAAAGCATTTCAGGCAGCTTTTGCCAATCTGGACTGCTTCAGTTTGATCAACGTTCATCTGGATAAGCATGACGTGAGCCCGGCTTTAAAACGCCTGGCTGCAAGACTGGCTTTGGCGTCCGGTCAATCAGAATGATGTCGCGCAGGCGATCCCTTGTATGAACGCCGACACGGGCATCCAGTGCACTGGCAGCAATGGAAAGAAGGGTGGCCGGGGTTGGTGGGCACCAGCCCGAAACCCCGGGGCTTGCCGGTCCATCAAGCCACGACTGGCAGAGCACCAGTCAAACGATTTCAGGATCTTATCCCAACAGCCCCTTTGCTCGCAGCAGTGCGTCGGCCCAGAGCGCGGTTTCGTTCTTCAACGGCGGGTTCGGTGCAACGCGATAGTCGATTTCCAGGTCGTAGGCCGCTCGGTCGTAGGCGCTGTCGAGCACCAATTGCAGGTCTAGCCCAGCGTCAGCGTCACCTGGCGATAAAGGGATCGAGATCACAGGCAACCTTTGCGTCAAAAGAATCGGCCAGACAAGTCCCTTTGGACGACCGTCTTTTCGTGAAACATGCACAATGTAATCTGCGGGTGGCAACAATTCGCGAGTGTGAATCGCTTCGCCAGCACGCAACAGATCAATCTCGACAAGATGGCTTGGTGATGTCATTAATTCGCGTCGTTTTGTTTCATAGCTCTCCCGCCCTCGCGACCCAGCCATTTTGTTGGACGGACTTAGAACTTCGATCACGGTCACAACTTGCTGATTGTGTCGATCGATCACTTCAAGTCGGGCTTCGTGGATCTCATCCTCAATCAGCGTTGTGCAAACGAGCGGCTCGGCGATGGCGAGTCCTCCGGTATCCGCCGGATTCTGACGTCCATGCGGCTCAATATTTTCGGCGATACGCAAGTCCGGTACGATGGTCTTGCGACCGGCATCGTTTTCGTCGGAAATGTAGACACGTTCCTCAATTCGTACGTGATACTTCGGGCGCAGGGCGCGGTTTAGCTGAGCCTGCATTTCTGAAATCAGGCCATGATGGACGTCCGGCCAGATGCTGGGTTCCTCAAGATACGGGTCCATACCCGGAAATGGTGACGGCATGATGATGTCTCAGCTTAAACCAGGACGATTTTCGATTCGCGTAACGAGCAGCCTTTCGGATACGCTTGACATCTTAGCTATCGCGACAAGCCGTGTGGAGTCAATTTCCGCCCTAACCTCGCGTTGAATCATCGTAGCCGGAGAACTCCGGTTTCAGGACGCGGATTTCGATGTCATCCGACGGATCTGGCCCCAGCGATAGCCGCAGGCCATCGACCTCGATTTCCTTGATGCGATATGTACGCTGCCCATCGCGGCTGCGGGCTACACCCGGCAAGCTGCTGCCAAACAAATTGAATCTGCCAGAGTTGCGTTGATCGGCAGCGGAACTTGCGGCTTGTTCTTCCTGCATCAGCACGACACGAATCGCAGGCGTTGCGGGGTACTGCAGCGTCATCCGCAGCGTTTTCCCCAGTTCACCTTCGGTGCGTGAATTCAGCGAAGGAGTGAAGCTCATCTCCAGGCCGTCTTCGACCGCCCTATGTCCGGCATATTCAAAGGTGGCATTACCGTCAGAGATCGTTGTTTCAGCATCGTTGAGTTTCCATCCTCGAGCGGCAGCGACCGAAATCGCATTCATGCGGCCTGATGGTCTTGGTACGGCCGTCAACGTTGATGCGAGGTACGCGTTCGCTCGCGCAGGGATCTCTTTTGGTCCCAGCAATTTCGCACAAAGCAGAAGGCCGGGAATAGGAATCCGCTGCACAATTGTTTCATCATTCAACAGAGACTTGAGCCGTGTTTTGTCTCCGGAATGAAAATACAGAGATACCAACGCCACTGTGCTTTGCTCGATTTCCAGTTCATCATCCATGTTGCACAAAATCAGGTTCTCAGCGTCACGATACTCGGCATGCCGGCCGAGCACCCATGCGCAGACAAGATTTGATTCCCAGCTGCGTGTAGAGAAGTCGAATGCCCTTGCCGCCGTTCTTGGTGCTTCCGGGTCGTGCAGGCTTTCCTGAATCAATGCCAGATTCGCCATGCTGCTGGCGAGCATGTCGTCCTGTCGGAAATGTCCCTGGCCGATTTCTGTCAGTCGTTGAAATGTCTTGGACGCGTCGTCGGTTTTACCAAGCTGCTGCTGCGTTCGCGCGACGTAGTACCAATACGGCGGATAACATTCCATGAACCGCTCAGATCGCGCGAGCATTCGCAGACGTCGTTCGGCGTCTTTTTCTTCGAGAGTATCTGACAACTGATCCAGATCCTGATCACGCAGCAGCCAGCGATCAGGGATTTCGTTCTTTCGGCTGAGCTTCCAGAAACTGTCCAGAAACGTCGAAGACCGTGTCATCAGCGTGGTGAACTGCGTCTTCTCGACCTGCCACAAGTCGGAATCGCGTTTGATGCTTGTCGTTCGATAGTCCCACCAGCTGTTGGCACCGGACTGAATTACAGAACCAAGTTGTCCCGTAGCCGCCTGAGCACCGATGACGAAAAAGTCTGTCCCCATCTTCCGCTGCGCACCTCGGACAAATTGTTCTCCGATGACCTTGCGCTCGCGATCGCTGATTTCCACTTGTCCGATTTCGTCAAGAATTGAACGATACAGCACAATGACTTCGGGATCGTCGATCTGGTTGAGGTCCAGGTTATTCAGGATGCGTTGCTGCTCTTCCACCAGCACATTTTTGGAAGGTGCGCGGCGAATACGATGCAGCGCGGCGCGACAATAGTTCAGCGTCACGGCCGTATTTCGGCGACTGACTTCGGTGGCTGGCGTCACCGATGAAGTTCCAACAGTCGATGCCGTGCCCTGCGCGCAAGCCAGATGCGGAATGGCACACAGCGGAAACAGCAATAATGCAGAGCTCAACAGGAAATGTTTCATGGTTTTGGTCACTGATCAGGAGACGTATTTCGCGAACAGGTTTCCGACGGTCTTCGCCGATTGGTCAAAACCTCTGACCAGTAACCAAACTTTCATCCGCAAAACAACATCCCAAACCAACTGACGTCAGCTCATCCATGAACCGCGCAAGCCGAACGCATTCATCATTTCGTCCAGCGGGGAGAAGACAACCCGTAAACCCGACCATCCGAAACTTTGCACAACGGACGCAACGTTTATGCATGCCGGGTAAATCGGGAGACATGCAGAATCTGCCGAAAGAGTGATGAGTTGTCCTTCTAAATCACCCATTTTAAAAATCTGACGGTCACTTCGCCGAGCGGGGGTGCTTACTTGACGGAATATGCTTCAGCAGGAATGATCACGGGGAAGTGTCGAGTCGACAGGTGAATCGCTTACGTTGCCAGGTGTTCGCCGTATCATTTTTCTTTGGGAGTTCAGCCCCGTGAAGTTTTACTTGATTCCGTTGTGGACGGTCTGTCTTGCGGCTTGTTTCGCCGAGGCTAAGGTGAATGCTCAGTCTCCCGTGATCGTGCCAACGGAGAACCTTGTAACGGACGGAATCCCTCCGATTCCCGCAGCGATCTCAGATACTGTTCGTCGATACACGGAATCCCGTTCCGCTGGATTTGTCGAATGGCATCCTGTTCGCCGTGAGATGCTTATCTCCACCCGCTTCGGAAACACGCCTCAGCTTCATCTGATCAAAATGCCAGGCGGGGCTCGGCAGCAGATGACTTTTTTCAATGAGCCTGTTGGCAACGCTTCATGGGAACCGAAGGATGGTAGTTACTTTGTCTTCAGCAAAGACGTCGGTGGCAATGAGTTTGGCAAGTTGAACCGCTATGACGTGGCGACAGGAGCTGTCACTTTGTTGACCGACGGAGGCCGATCGCAGAATGGCGGTATCGTTTGGAACCATGCGAAAGACCGGTTCATGTATTCAACCACTCGGCGAAATGGAGCCGATCGTGACATCTGGATCATGGACCCGCTCAATCCGAAAGAGAGTAAACCGATCACCGAGCTGACAGGTGGCGGATGGGCAGGTCTGGACTGGTCAGCTGATGATTCGCAAATCGTGGCGATGGAATCTATCTCCGTTAACAAAACAAACCTGTGGATGATCGACGTCAAAACCGGCGCAATGACGCCGATTAATGATCCGGCAACTCTGGTCGCCTACGGCCGCGCGAAGTTCAGTCGGGACGGTAAAGGACTCTACATCACTTCGGACAAGGACAACGAGTTCCAGCGATTGGCGTTGTTGAATCTTGCGTCCGGCGATGTGACGTATCTGACCAGCGAGATTCCATGGGACGTTGATGCATTTGACCTGTCACTGGACGGCAAGACCATCGTGTTTCTAACCAACGAGGCGGGTGTTTCCAAAGCGTATTTGATGGACACGACAACTCGCAAAGTGACGCACGTGCCCGGGCTTCCTACCGGCGTGATGGGCAGTGCGAGCTGGCACGAAAGCGGTCAGGATATAGCTTTCACGGTGAATTCAGCGAAATCAACATCTGACGTTTATTCACTCAACGTTAAGTCGGGCGAAGTTAGTCGCTGGACGGAAAGTGAACTCGGCGGATTGGTGCCGGAAGACCTTGTCGAACCGGAATTGATCCGATGGAAGAGCTTCGACGGTCTGGAGATTACAGGCCTCCTCTACCCCGCAGCCAAGAAGTTCGAAGGTAAGCATCCGGTGATCATCAACATCCACGGCGGGCCGGAAGGACAATCGCAGCCGGTGTTTCAGGGACGAAACAACTACTACATGAACGAACTCGGCGTTGCGATCATCTATCCAAACGTGCGAGGTTCCACTGGCTATGGCAAAACCTATGTCGCTATCGACAATGGTATGAAGCGCGAAGACTCAGTCAAAGATATCGGAGCCTTGCTGGACTGGATTAAGACTCAGCCTCAGCTGGATTCTGATCGAATCATGGTGACTGGCGGAAGCTACGGCGGCTACATGACGCTGGCCTGCGCCACGACATACAACGATCGCATTCGATGCTCATTGGACGTTGTCGGGATTTCACACTTCGGAACTTTCCTCAAGAACACCGAGAGCTATCGTCGGGACCTTCGCCGCGTCGAATATGGTGATGAGCGAATTCCCGAAATGTCTGAGTTCTTTGAAAAGATCGCGCCACTGAATAACGCGAACAGGATCACGAAGCCGCTGTTCGTTGTTCAGGGAGGCAACGACCCTCGAGTGCCTCTTTCTGAAGCGGAGCAAATGGTGGCAAAAGTGAAGTCAAACGGCAGCCCGGTTTGGTATCTCATGGCTAAAGACGAAGGTCACGGCTTCAAAAAGAAAAGCAACGCAGACTTTCAGTTCTACGCGACTTTGATGTTCGTCCAGCAACACTTACTAGCGCCATAGCAACGGCTAAGCTTAGACTTCAACCACCAGGCACTTCATTGTTCGTACACGACGGTCCGTGTTTCGACGCAATACCGAGCGTTAACTTCATCCGACATCAATCGAGCCCTGCTTTCTGCGCAGGGCTCTTTCTTGCGAGACAACAGCACGTACCCAGCCCCCAATTCGCGGTTCCACGAACGCTCAAACCAAGAAGCTGGCAGATCAGATGTCTGCTCAGAAGGCCCATACATCCGAAAAGCTGGCTTTATTACGCGTTTTTCCGGACCGTTGCATGCCGCAGGAGGTCAACAATTGCCCAAAGTCTTGCTTCTCAACCAGTCGATAGATATAAAGTAGTATCCATTTGATCAAGGTGAGGACTGTTTATCGATTGCTGGCAGCTTTAAAGACCATCCCGAATCTCCTGTGCTGGAGGACTGCGTCATGCTAAATATCTTTTCCGGTGAGCGTCATGGAAATTGTGAAGGAAGCTCACGCCGCAACTTCCTGAAGGTCGGTGCGCTGGGGATGGGCGGCGTCGGTTTGGGAGAGTTGCTTCGAGGTCGTGCGGCTCAGGCGGCAACGGG
>JANOZG010000441.1:0-12301 GCA_031429275.1 Planctomycetota bacterium | reverse complement strand
AGGAAGCGAACAACGTGAGCGGCTAATGTCAATGAGCCGGGAGGCTCCTTTGGGTCAGGGGATCTTAGCAAATGAAAACGTTTCATTCGCGGTAGTCGATGCGAAAGTCGTCCAGGTTGGACAGTTCTCTGCTGTCGTTTGTTTTTTGGTGGATACTTCCCTGCTATCATCCGTTCCGATGTGAATATGGGTTTGTCGCGGAAATATAGAACGGCGATTCGAATTTAAGGTTGCCCGTGAATTCGGAACGGAGCAGTTGATGTTCGCTCAGACAATTGCATTCTTGACCCGCAGCATTCGCCAGGAATCGCGATTGCTGACACATCATGCCGTTCGCGGCGCGATGGTGTTTTTAGCACTGGTCGCTTTCTTTTGGCAGGTCGCCGTGACTCCAAAACTTGGAGCGTCCGGATTGGTGCTGGTCAACAAGATTTCTGCATATTGTTACTACAGTCTGACGCTGCTGGGGATCATGTATTTTTCCCTCGCGATCACGGAAGAGAAAGAAGAAGAAACACTGCCGCTGTTGCGAATGACGGGCGTTCGAAACTTTACGCTGCTCATTGGGAAGTCGATTCCGCGTCTGGCGATCGTCTTGCTTTTAATTCTGGTCGCTGCACCTTTCCTGCTGCTGTCCATTTCATTGGGAGGCGTGGTTCCAGAACAGATTCTGGCGGTCGTGCTGGGAATGATGTGTTACGCATTTTGTTTAAGCCAGCTGGGTCTGTTTTGCAGCACGATCAGTCGCAACAGTCAGCGAGCCGTGAGTCTTACGTTCGTCTTATGGCTTGTTCTGGAATTCGGCAGTTGGCTGTTCACTTTGTCGGCAGCAGCCTGCAAAGGGTGGGGGCTGCCTGCAGTTCAGGATGTCTGTGAATATCTCGAGGAACAGTGGTGGCAGTGCTCCATGTGGTCGGCATCCAGCCATTACCTCAGTTTCGTACGAGGTGACAGGATTCTGCATCCCCAAATGGGTTTTCATCTTTGCGTTGGAGTTGCGTTTTTTCTTTTGAGCTGGCTGTTGTTTGAAACAGTGAATCAGGCTTCGCTGGCACAGGGAGCCATTGCGTCCGAGAACATCACTCGTGGCCTAAAGACACGAACAAACGGTTTGCTGTCCCTGCGCTGCTGGGATGCGGCGTTGATCTGGAAGTCCTGGCAGTTTAATGTGGGCGGCTGGCAATGGTTGTTGATATCCCTGGTCGGAATTCCTGCGATTTCTTTACTTGTAGTTGTTGTTATTTCCGTCTTGTCGGATGAATCACTGGATCCGGAAGCCTGCTCCGCAACGTTGATCATTGCTGGAGCAATCAGCTTTCTGATTATCGCCGCGAGGTTGTTCGGTCGAGTTCTGAATCAGGAAATTCACCAGCAGACTCTGGTGTCGCTATGCATGCTGCCTAAGAAACGCTGGGTAGTAATTTCAGAACTTTATGCGGGGTTATTACCTGGCATTATCAGTCCACTCATGTGTTTCGGATTCGGTTGGTTTTGGCTCTGCATTCTACACGTCGATACAATCGCGAATGTCGCCGAAGTGGTCATCGAACCCTGGTTTTGGGCAGGGCTGGGGTGGTTGGCGGTGACGCTTCATTTAGGGGCATTGCTTTCAGTGTACGTGCGGCACGGCGGGATGTTGATGGCAATCGCAGTGTGTTATTTTGTTGTTCCATTCGTCGGCGGGATTGTCATCGGCATCGTGGGCATGATCATCAGCAATGTCGGGAACACTGCCGCCGAAGTCATTTTTCGATACATGTTCCCATTAACACTGATCGTTGCTGAACTGGCTGCCTGCATAGCGGCGCATGGCCTGATTTTTCGTCGGATTGATGTGCTGGCTGGCAAATGATCCAACAAAAAAACCGTCCAGCGATGCCTGATCGCTGGACGGTATGAAGATGGACAAGGATTCGAATTGAATCGGCGTGGCGATCAATAGTTCCAGAATACACCCAGATTGAGTGTATTCTGGAAAAAGTTAGTGTGACCCGATTTGATGCTCAGGAATTCACCGCTGACCGGGCTGGAGGTGTAATTGATCGACTTGTTCGGGTCGGAAACCTCACCTATGAAGAGTCCTGTCCAGCCGACACTGAGTTTTGCTTCGCTCAAAATATCCACGTTTTTCAGCACCGGTAAACGATCGAAGATCGGGATTTCGGCGGTCAGTGTCTGTTCCAGCAAAGGTGAAATATGTGTACCGGTTTCGATGTCTCTGAAGGCGTTCAATGATGGGCCCTGACGAGTGCTGGTGTCATACAAACGGCCGAAGATGTTGGCGCCTGTAATTGGGTCGGGAAGTACTTCGACGCCTATGAAGTTGCCGATGTTGTCGCCACGCAGACGGATTGTTTCAGAATTGAACATGGCCGCGACACGAGTCGCACCACTGAAATGAATCCCTTTCTGGCGGCCCATTTCGTAGTGGAAGCCAAATTCCGGACCATAGAGATTTGTGATGACCTGACTCTTGATGTACGAATGGACTAACAAGTCGATATCGATGCCAGTCGCGTTCGTCGGCGCAACATAGTTACCGATGGTCGTGGTTGTTGGTGCCACACCTGTGTTTGGTAGAAATACCTTGGCAGTAGCCGGGGTGTCAGCATCGTCGGGGGCCCCCTGTGAGTTATACGAAAGGAGCGTAGATACTCCGTTAAAATCCATTGTCTCATTAATCCGGAACCATCGACCTCCAATCACCGGTCGAATTTTGATCCTGTCATTATCGTAGACGGGACTGAAGGCCCAGTCTGCATTGACCCCGCCGGTGGCGATGGACTGCTGTAGATTAAACTGGACATCGTAAGGTGCACTTTCGCCGTTAATATCGACCGGAGTTCTTCCACTGTAAGTCGGCAGACTGTGCAGATTCAGCAGAGTTCGATCGAGAATCTGAAACGTTGTGCCCGAGACTCCGTGAATTCCTGTGCCAGCAGCGTCAAAAACTGTTCCTGGTGCCAGAATATCATTCACAAGGTAGTCAAGATCCGAGCGGCCACCGAGATTGAATACGGAGGGATTTCCTAGGCCCAAACTTCGCTGGAACTGTAGAGCAGTTGCAGTATCCAATTGACCCGCCAAGGCTGCAGAGCGTGCGTCGTAGTCCTGTTCATTCAGGAACTGATAACCACCGCTGAACAAAAATCCCGAATCGTCTGGATTCCAGAAACCGCCCGACAGCTTGATACCATTGGTGTCTAGTCTGGGAATAATGTCCGCAGATACGGCATTGAAGTAGTTATACGACGAAAGTCCAGGATTAATGTCGTTGCTTAACGGATCATTCTGCTGAAGGTAACTTGGAACTCCTTCGGCACCGAATAAACCCTGCATTTTCCGGTTTCGAGTTCTGGTGTAGTCCAATGTCATGAACCAATCACGTGGACGGTTATTCGGCCCGAATCCATTCACGGAATTCTTGAACCATGTTCCGTCTCGCTGATACGTCTGTTCGAACATGCCCTGATAAGGGGATTGATACGGATAAGCTCCGTATGAACCAGGAACCTGCTGCGGGCCGGCCATGGGGCCTCCGGGCATGGGCATCCCCTGCATTGGCGGTCCACCCTGAGCCTGCACGGTTTGTGCGCCTGCCAGCAACAGAATGACGGGAATGATTGCTTTGAGTGAATGCCGAATCCGCATTGATCCATCCTTGGAGAAGTTGCAGTTTTCCACTGCCTTCGCTGGGTGCTCACCGTCTTTGACGCACAATGCCTTGATGGAGATACCAACAGACTTTGCGCATCGGGACGGTCTTATCGGAAGTATCGGTCAGGCAATTTGTGAAACTGTAGAGTTTGTTCCGGATGTACGAGTTTTCCGGCCGAGCCGTTCTTCGGCAGTTTCTGCCGCGCATGAAAAAGGGAGCCCTTCGATTGAAGGACTCCCGGCATATATTCAAAGACATAAAGCGTCTTTATTCAGTTGTTTTTCATCCGTACTCAGCCATAGAACTAAGGAGTTGCGTCTTTCGCTGCGCCTTCTGCAGGTGCAGCGGCGTCACCAGGTGCAGCAGCGTCACCAGGTGCAGCAGCGTCACCAGGTGCAGCAGCGTCACCAGGTGCAGCAGCGTCACCAGGTGCAGCAGTTGGGTCAGGCGTGCCTTCAGCGGCATGGGCTGCTGCATCTGCTGAATGGCTCATCACGGTACCTGGATCAGGTGTAGTGACTGGGGGTGCTTCTTCGCCGCAGCCAACCTGGATGAGCAACAGACTGCTCAGCATCATGCCCATTGAGAATTTCTTCATACATGTGTCTCCAACAAGTGTGTGGTCTGAAAGATTTTGCAAAAGACCTGTCGCCAAACCAACAACGGATCGCCTTCACAATTTATCAGAACCTTGGGGAAAAACACCCTGGGGTGGCCATAGTTGGCGATTTTCTGGCAGATGTATGCGTGCTGGACTTCAGAACGAGAATGTAACGAATCTGAGGCCTCTGGCGGGTATTCGGCCGCTCTGACGTCACTTCGCTTGCGAACGCACGGCTTTCCAGCGAAGCCAGTGGTCAGCAATCACGATCGCGACCATGGCCTCACCCATCGGTACAAATCGTGGCAGCAGGCATGGATCGTGGCGGCCTTTCGTCCGAATTGTCGTGGGCTGTCCATCTCGAGTGACGGTCGCCTGCTCCTTTGCCAGACTGCTGGTTGGCTTGATCGCTGCCCGCAACACTATGGGCATTCCGGAGCTGATACCTCCCAGCATGCCTCCGTGCCGATTCGACATTGTTTGGATTTTTGGGCCTGCCTCTGACGCTTCAGCTACAAAAATGTCGTTGTTTTCGCTGCCTCGCATTTCTGCGCAGCCGAACCCAATTCCGTATTCTACTCCAAGTACCGCCGGTAGACTGAAGAGCGCCTTTGCCAGGTCGGCCTTCAGCTTGTCGAAGACCGGCTCGCCCAATCCTGCCGGAATATTCGTCACCACGATTTCAGAAACGCCGCCGATGGAATCTGTATCTCGCCGTACTTCATCGATCAAGGCCACCATTTTTTCTGCCGCAGCGTAGTCCGGACACCGGACGAAGTTTGGAGAACCGTCCGGGAGTGTTTCAACCTGCTGCAGTGTCACCAATTCTGGTTGAGGAACATGAGCTCGAACAGATCCGACCTGTGACACATAGCCAATGACTTCGCCCCCAAACTCCCGAGCGATGAGTTTTTTTGCGATGACTCCCGCGGCAACTCTGGCTGTGGTTTCCCGAGCACTGCTGCGGCCACCGCCGCGGTAGTCGCGAAATCCATAACGAGCATCAAACGTGTAGTCGGCGTGACCAGGGCGGTATTTCTCTCGAATGTCCGAATAGTCACCACTGCGTTGATCAGTGTTGCGAATCAATATCGCAATGCTGGTTCCGGTTGTGCGTCCGTCAAATACACCGGCAAGAATTTCCGGTTCATCATCTTCCTGACGCTGCGTAACTAAAGGACTTTGCCCCGGTCGTCGTCTCCGAAGATCGACTCGCAGATCGTCCACGGACAGTGGTATGCCTGAAGGAACACCATCAATAATGACGACGTTTCCCGGCCCATGACTTTCCCCGGCGGTGGTGATTCGAAAACTGTGGCCGAATGTATTACCTGGCATTGAGGTTGGTTCAGTATTTGTAATTTGAAATTTGTAATCTGAAATTCCGCGTTGAAGTCGCCCTCACAGAGTGACCAGCTGTTTCATCTCTCGCACCGCTCTTTCGAATCCAACCAAAACGGCATGTGAAACAATTGAATGTCCGATGTTGAGTTCATGGACTCCCTGAATTTCGGCGACACGACGAACATTGCGATATGTCAAACCGTGGCCAAGATTCAGCTTTAGTCCCAGTGACAGAGCGAACTGACCTGCTTTCCGCAACTTGTTGAATTCGATCTCGATTGCAGCCGGACTGCGAGCCTCGGCAAATGCGCCAGTATGAAGCTCAACCGCCGTCACGCCTAATTCTTTGGCGATTTCAATGTGAGACGGATTCGGGTCGATGAACAGGCTGACCGAGATTCCGGCGCCTTGTAACTTCTCAACGCATTGTTTCGTCCGAACTCGATGGGCTTTAACGTCTAAACCGCCTTCGGTTGTTACTTCTTCCCTTCGCTCTGGCACCAGTGTCGCCTGATCCGGCATGATCTGAATTGCGAAATCTGTAATTTCCTCAGAAACCGCCATTTCCAGATTCAGCGGGACCCGGGAAATCTCGCGGACCAGCCGAACATCGCGATCCTGAATGTGGCGGCGATCTTCGCGCAGGTGGACTGTGATCGAGTCCGCTCCTCCGATTTCAGCAAGCACCGCTGCGTGAACTGGATCGGGCTCATTTGTCATGCGAGCTTGTCGAATGGTTGCTACATGATCGATATTAACGCCCAGCAAAGGCATTTGAACAACTCCGGAAATAATTCTGCGGCGTACGATGGCTCCAGCAACTAATTCTGCTGAAACAAATATCTTCTGCAACATCTTATGTCACCAGCATACGTCTGTCTCCCGTACGAATGCTGCGATTAAGGATTCTCGCAGCCGGATTCCTCAGAATTTGACGGCGTGAAACTGGCGTGCCCTTGTACAATCCTTTATCTCTTTATTGTCATCCACTTTCGCCAAAGCCAGCAGAACTCCCGGTGCCACAGTCAACTTCTCAATCCAATTTCGAATTACCAGTCATCGAATTGCAGGCCAAAACTCGCCGAGCAATCATGGACTTAGGCAGCGATGAACTTGTTCATTGGCTTGCCGAAGTCAATCAGCCAAAGTTCCGCGCCGGTCAAATTCGGCGCTGGCTGTTGCAGCGTCGCATTCAGTCATTCGAACAGATGACGGATCTTCCCGCTGAACTGCGAACTCAACTCACCGCAGAGTTTCGGTTTTCGCCATTTGAAATTGTTCGCCACCAGATCGCGAAAGATGAAACCGAAAAACTGCTGTTGAAACTGCATGACGGGGAACTCGTCGAATGTGTTCTAATGCGTGATCCGGATCGCCGCACTGTCTGCATCAGTACTCAGGTCGGCTGCGCGATGGGCTGTGTGTTCTGCGCGAGCGGTTTGCTGGGTGTGAAACGCAATCTGACGCCGACTGAGATCATCGAGCAGGTGCTGGTGCTTCATCGAATGATGAAAGATGATGAACACATTACCAACGTTGTCGTCATGGGTATTGGAGAACCTCTGGCGAATTATCACGCTTTGATGGAGTCATTAAGAATTCTCACAGCGAAAGACGGCTTCGGACTCGGCGCGCGAAGGATCACGGTTTCGACTGTCGGCCTGCCGGATAAAATTCGTGAGCTCGCGCAATCGGGCCAACAGTATAATCTTGCCGTTTCATTGCACGCTCCTAACGATTCATTGCGAACGGAAATCGTTCCGGTGAACAAGAGCATCGGTATTCAGGAAATCCTGTTGGCCGCAGATGATTATTTTGAAATGACTGGTCGACGGATTTCGTACGAGTATGTCTTGATGTCCGGCATCAATGATCGGCCTGAACATGCACAGCAACTTGCTTCGCTGATGCGCGGCCGCAATGCTCACGTGAATCTGATCCCCATGAACGGTGTTTCGGAGCTTGTGATGACGGCTCCCGGCGATCCGGATACTCAGCAGTTTCTCGAGATTCTGGAAACTCGCGGCGTCACGGCGACGGTACGGAAACGCAAAGGCGCGGATATCGATGCCGCCTGTGGCCAACTCCGTCTGAACCGCGTTACGGCTTCCCAGCCGTAGATGAGGCTGTTTCCCGTCGGCGGAGCGACGGGTTTACTGTAGACCCGTTGCTCCGCCGACGGGAAGATGCTGCTATCGCAAATGCGCGTCAGCGAATTTCAGATACTGCTCCCAGTCGTAATCAGTGACATCATGCTTTCCACTGCGCATGTGGTAGCCAACATCCATCTGTGCTGGCGAATTCACTGCGGGCACTTTGTCGGATTCAAAGACCTTTTTCCCAAACAACTTGAACGCCGGACCTGCGTGATACACGCCAAGGTACTCGCCGTATGGATCGGCCCACGTGTCTTCTTCTGCACTCGCCACGTAGACAGGCCGAGGTGCACTGAGGGCGATCAGCATATGGTTATCGACAGGCATCGCGGCTTCGTTGTTGTTGTACTTGCGATGATTGATGCAGAACCAGTGCGGAAAGGAGTTGTTAATTCGATTTACTGTTTCGCCAAAAACACGTTTGTCCAGCGCTGCACCGCCGCAGCCGGATTCATTCGCAATGACCATCGCGAATCTTTGATCGTTTGCTCCGGCCCACAGTGATGTTTTGCCAAGGCGCGAATGTCCGAACACGGCGACTTTCTTCGCGTCAATGGCGGCGTCGGATTCGAGAATGTCCAACGCACGGCTTAAGCCCCATGCCCATGCGCTGATCGAACCACCAGCATCGCCAGCACGCGGTGCGTCGCCTTTTTCGGTCAGTGCATGGACTCCGTTCCGAAAGCCGTCGTCAAAATCCGGATCGACATCACCGTAGTAAATCGTGACAAGTCCATAACCGCGACTGACGATGCTGTTGACGTCCCAGCGACTGGCTTCGGATCCCCGTGAAGTTTCGTTTGACTTGTTGTCGGCAATGTTCAGTTCCTTTCGATTCTGGACCCACGAATTGGTGATATGAATTCGAGGATCGTTTTCAACAGCGTGGTTGCCATTAAAGTTGTATCCCATAAATGCAGGGACGGGCGTTTTTGCGGCGGTTGGCGTGTAGATGAGCAGATCCATCTGCGGTCCGTTGTCGTCATCTGAAAAGAAGACTGTGACTTCGCGTCGCAAAGCTTTGCCCTCAAAAGCGTCCGGAATTGAAGAACGAGTTTTCGTGCGGAGTTTGATTTCACCGGTTGGCAACTTGCCGAAAACGTGCTCCTGAAACAGATGCAGAATCTCCGGCCGGCGTTTCGAAGTCCATGTGACTGCAGAATCGACCTTCGTGCCGTCCTCACATGTCAGCAATTCGGGAAGCGTATACGCGGGGACTTTTGATTCGTCATAGTTGAATTCTTCAGCGTGCAAAGTAGCAAAACTCCAAATGTCCGGAAGTACGAGCCCACAGGCGACAACGATCGCCCAATGATAACGGTTAACGTAAACACTGCGAAACATGAATCGGTTCTCCATGGAGGACGTCGGGTTCATCGGCGGGGATGCAAATGGATGGATCATCATCATGGCGTAATTTTTGAAGAACTCAAACGTGCCCGTTTTCTGCTGTGCATGAAACTCGTTGCCAAAATGCATCAAACGTTGCGTCATGTTGCTTTTACTCAATTTCACTGATGCGAATGCGGTGTGAAGTCCGTTTCGCTGTTGTGATCTGATCATGGCCTGACGATGCGTGTTGCGGATCGGCAACATGATTCAAATCGAGGATTACGTGGTGTTCAGCCAAGTGAACATTTTTGAAACTATTGTAACCTGTTTTCAGCAAATGGTTTACGTCTCTTCTGGCACGATATTCCTGCGCTGAGATTTGCGCGCAAAGGCAATTGGCACAGGGTCTGCTTTACACCTAAACATCAACCGAGCCTCACAGTGAAGCCGGTAACAAAGTGAATGGGACTCATCGAAACTGAGTGCTCATCGCATGGTGTAAAAACAAGAAATGGGAGAGATTGCAATGAACATTTTGAACGCACTGAAGAACGACGACAACGGTTTTGTAGTTTCTGCTGAACTGGTTCTGGTGGGAACCATTTTGGTTCTGGGCGTGATCGTCGGTCTGACAGAACTGTCTTACGGCGTGAATGAAGAACTGGAAGACCTTGGCTCAGGCATTGGAGCTATCAACCAGACTTACTACTTCACTATGGGAAGTGGCAAAAAGGGTGAAGCTGTCGGAAGCACATACCTCGACTTCCAGGACGAATGCGACAACAGCTGCGACATCACCTGCAACACTCCAGCTCGCGGTGAGAAGAACAGTTACTAATACAACGTTTCTTCACATGGGCGTGAGGCAACCGAAACAACTCTTTATCTGACATTACTTCTTAATCAGGAATGAACAACATGAACATTTTGAATGCACTGAAGAACGACGAAAACGGTTTTATAGTTTCCGCTGAGCTGGTTTTGGTTGGAACCATTTTGGTTCTGGGCATGATCGTCGGACTGACCGAACTGTCCTATGGCGTGAACGAAGAACTTGAAGACCTTGGCTCAGGCATTGGAGCTATCAACCAGACTTACTACTTCACTATGGCAAGTGGCAAAAAGGGTGAAGTTGTCGGAAGCACATACCTCGACTTCCAGGACGAATGCGACAACAGCTGCGACATTACCTGCAACACTCCAGCTCGCGGTGAAAAAGATTCTCGCGATATCTACTAATCTTTGATGATTAGTTTCAACACACGGGGGCTATGGTCAAACGACCAGGCCCCGTTGTTTTTGATCTCCACAAGACCAAACTTTCCAATATCAGTCCTTCCAACGTTAAACAGAGACCTTGAACGGCACGACGCCAGCTTCTGGATCTTCGGTGTATATCCTTGAAGTCACGACCCCGGTGACTAGCGCCGTTTCGCTCATCAAACAGTCTCCTGTTTCGAGATAAACAGCCCGCGTTCGCTTCTGGCAAACGTCGGGCTGTTTGTCTTTGTGTCCCACAAAAGTCGGCAGAAATCAGTCGCAGAAGAGTCGCCACTCATCGCGAGACGTTGGAAGAAATGGCAATCCTCTCGATCTGGCGATGGTGCGTTTGCTTCTGTTCGTCAGCCCAAAAACGTCCAGTGGAGATCGGAATTCGGGATTTTCCCGTCGATAACAACGCAAAAAACTGGGTTCAAGCTGCCATCGCCGGGAACCTTGTCTGCGTTTAGAATGTCTGCGGAAGAGATGAGTTCCACGACAGCAAAAATACGAAGAACAGCACGATACAGTGCTGAGCGACGGTCCCACGGAATACGAAAATGCGCAGCGAATCTGAAGTCCTTTTCGAAGACAATCCATTCACAATCCCCGTTGCTGACCGTGTCCGGCGTTTGCCGCCGTATTTGTTCGGAACGATCAATAAACGCAAATACCAGTTGCGCGTGGCCGGGGTCGATGTGATTGATCTGGGGATGGGAAATCCAACCGATCCGCCAGACCCTTTGATCGTGCAGAAAATTGAAGAATCACTCGCAGACCCTCGCAACCATCGTTATTCGGTTTCCAACGGGATCGGAAACTTGCGAAAAGAAGTTTCTGCGCGGTATCTGAAGCGGTACGGTGTTCGGCTGGATTCGAACGACGAAGTTTTGGCCTGCCTTGGTTCCAAAGAGGGCTTCAGCCATCTGTGCCTGGCACTGATGGGGCCTGGAGATACGGCGATTGTCCCTGCACCTTCGTTTCCGATTCACGTGTATTCCGTGATGCTGGCTTCAGGCAATGTGATTGCTCTGGATGTTCGCGATCCCGAAAAATTCCTGCGCAATGTCGCTTACACGTGCGAACATTTAATGCCGAAGCCGAAGGTTGTTGTCGTCAACTTTCCGCACAATCCTTCATCGACTGTGATTGAGCAGGATTTTTACGTCGAACTCGTACGCTTGGCCAAGAAACACAAATTCCTTGTCATCAGTGACTTTGCCTACGCCGACATCTGTTATGACGGATACAAGGCTCCCAGCTTTCTTGCCACTCCAGGCGCACTGGATGTCGGCGTGGAACTGACCTCGATGAGTAAGAGCTACAGCATGGCTGGCTGGCGAATTGGATTCTGTTGCGGAAATCGCGAGATGGTGCGTGCTCTCGCAACAATCAAAGGCTATTACGACTACGGCATTTTTCAGCCGATTCAGATTGCGGCGATTGTCGCGATGCGACATTGCGATTCTGCGATCGATCGGATGGCGGCTGAATATCAGATTCGCCGCGACGCTCTTTGCGACGGATTACGACGCATTGGGTGGAATGTTGAGCCACCGAAAGCCGGCATGTTCATTTGGGCTGAGATCCCTGAGCCGTGGAAGAAAATGGGTTCGATCGAATTTGCCATGAAACTTCTGAATGAAGGTGGCGTTGCGGTGAGTCCTGGTCGTGGATTTGGTGCGGAAGGCGAGGGATTTCTGCGGTTGGCGATCGTTGAAAACAGCCAGCGTCTTCGCCAGGCAGTTCGTCAGATTGACAAATGCCTGGACGCCGCCGAATCACCGGAATCGCCAGAATCTGCGACAGTCTAGCCGTTCTTCCCGCAGCACTTCTTGTACTTCTTGCCGCTGCCACAAGTGCATGGATCGTTCCGACCAACTTTCGGCTCATCGTGACGAATTGTTTCGGGATGCTCGTACCTTTGATCCAGGACCTCGTCCACGGATG
>JANOZG010000440.1:0-3785 GCA_031429275.1 Planctomycetota bacterium | reverse complement strand
TCTGAAACGTTTCGTTGACGAATGTGTGTTGATCAAACCAGGCAGCGAGAAGTTCCCCCTCGAATTCCAAATGGGGCGACACTTCGAAGGTCCCATGGCGCTGCCGGAAAAGACCGTGAAAATCTCGCGGCCGTTTCGCATCTGCAAGTTTGAAACGACTCAGGAACTCTACGCCAACATCATGGCAAGCAACCCCAGTGGTTGGAAGGGATCTCGCAATTCTGTGGAATCAATGACTTACGCAGATGCCCAAACTTTCTGCACAAAGTTAACCACGCGACTGCAAGCTGCCAAGCTGATCGAAGCAACCGAAATCGTCCGATTACCAACGGAAGCCGAATGGGAATACTGCTGCCGCGCTGGCACGGACACTCGCTACAGTTTCGGCGACGCGGCAGCTTTGAAGACAGACAAAGATCCGAAGGCTTCCATCCTTGACGAATACGCCTGGCACACCGGCAACGCCGCAGGGAATGATCCTGCCGTTGGAGTTCTGAAACCAAATCCCTGGGACCTGTTTGATATGCACGGTTACTTGTGGGAATACGTCTCAGATCCTGAAGACCGTCGCGAAGCGATCGACAAGAAACCCCCGGCGACGGAACTTTCAACATGCATTGTCCGCGGAGGCTCCTGGCGCGACCCCGCAGCCGATCTCACATCCGGTGCCCGCCGTTCGATGTCAACTCAAGACACCAGCGACGCCATCGGCTTCCGCTGCGTGATCGGGCAGAAGGCTCCCGAATAATTACCTATCGTTGATACACTCGCACGTAGTCAACCAGCATTTCTCTGGGGAACTTTGTTGTTCCGTCGGGATTGCCAAGAAATCCGCCGCCGATGGCGAGGTTGAGCAGGATGTGAAATTCCTGATCAAACGGCGCGGGGAATTTTCCGCCGTTGGATTCCCATTTGGTCTGTGTCTGCGTCAGCTTGCCATCGACATACCAA
The DNA here is from genome assembly GCA_031429275.1 of Planctomycetota bacterium. Taxonomy (GTDB): domain Bacteria; phylum Planctomycetota; class Planctomycetia; order Planctomycetales; family Planctomycetaceae; genus SXXK01. Next base: position 2,834 of record JANOZG010000440.1, on the reverse strand, counting down.
CGAATCTCGCCCTCTTCCCACTCCAGAGTGAAGATGTGGAAGTCGTCGGTGAAATTGCCTTTGTCCAGTTTGTATGTGTCGCCCGTGTGCTTGTTGCCCGGCCACTGACTGCCATAGTGAAGTGTGCCCCAGACAACGTCTGGTTCCTGACCCTTGAATTCCATAATGTCGATCTCACCGCTGGATGCCCAGGTGCCGTATTTTTCTTCGGTCGGCAGCATCCAGATGGCGGACCAGACACCTTGTCCAGCTGGCAGTTTGGCCCGCGTTTCAAATTTTCCGTACTTCCAGTCGCCGCGATGTTTGCTGCGAATTCGTCCGGATGAGTACTCTCGCACTGTGCCCGCAATCCCATGATTGTCGCGACGAGCTTCCAGCACCAAATGTCCGTCTTCGACGCGGACGTTTTCTTTGCGATCGGTATAGATCTGCAGTTCGTTGTTGCCGCCGCCGAACGCATTGACTTCAATCTCCCACTTTTTGTAGTCCAGCGATGGGCCGTCGAATTCATCGTTCCAGACAAGCTTCCATGCATTGTCTTTTTGCTGGGCGCAAGCGGCGGACGGGGTCAGAAAGGCGACAAGGAGAATGCTGAACTTCAAAGATTGGGACATCGAATTCTTTCCGTCATGGGTAAAACTCCTCAATTGCAAAACCTGCTGGATGCGAGGCCGTGCGTTCCAAGGCTGGAGCCTTGGAACGAGGCAGGAGCCTCTGAGGCAGTGCGTTCCAGGGCTGGAGCCCCGGAACTAGGCTAAAAGAGCCGAAGATTACTTCAGGCGATCATAGCCTTTAAACAGTTTGCGATCGCTGCGCGGATTGAACGGCGTCCACGCGGATTCCGCATTGAGATCATCTTCGATCGCTCGTGTGAACTCATGCAACTTCGCATCCAGGTTATCGATATGATGCAAGGCAATCGCCTCAGGAGTCATCGGAACTGTCGGACTGCCGAATTCTCGCGTCCCGTGATGACTTAGAATCATGTGCTTCAGCCGCAACACGTTTTCTTTGTCGATTGGTTTGCCAAGTTTTAATTCGGCAGCTTTTAATTTTTCGTTCAGCATCTCGATCGCAATATTGATATGACCAAGCAACTGACCTTCGTCCGTGTAAGCGAGTGTCGGATCCCATGACATTTCGCGGACTTTGCCGAGATCATGCAACAGCACTCCCAACAGCAACAAGTCACGATTGAGTGCGGGATAGAGCAGTGCAATTCGATCGGCAACTTCAGACATCCCAACGACATGTTCGATCAATCCTCCCATGTACGCATGATGTGCTTTTACGCCGGCTGGTGCGGCGCACAGTCCGGTGACGAGATCATCGTCTTCCATAAAGCATTGCGCCAGAGTCAGAAGTTCCTGGCAGCGAAGTGACGTCAGCAGTTCTTTCAAACGAGCCAGCAATGGCGCTGCGTTGGCTTGAGACTGGACCTGGAATTCTTCGGGGTCGCATGAGGTTTCCGGCACTTGATCAATGTGCGTCATGATCATCTGCAGTCCGCCCTGATACAGCTGCACTTTGCCGCGAACGCGAACGTAGTCGCCAGTGGAAATATGCTGCACGGTCTCTTCGACGACATTCCACATCAGTCCGCTGACAACACCGGTACGGTCTCGCAGAGTTGCCAGCAAATACAGGTTCGCATTACGATTGGCTCGAAGCTGTTTGTCGGCCAGGAGGTAGATTTCGTTGACGGAATCGCCGTCTTTCAGTTCTTTAACGAACACACGTGGCATTGGACAACTTTCAATGAGGTGCTGATCAGTGGAATTCAGCGATACTTGCTGAAAACAGAACTCAGCAACGAGCGGGGATTCTAGGGTTACCATCGAGCAACAACAACCGGCTTGCAGTTCCCGTGAACGCAAATTGCGGGTTTGGTCCAGCACGGTTGCTGCATTTGACTCTGGCCCCTTCGTTCTCCGACAATCGCCATATGAATTCCCTCGAACCCGACAATCCAAATGGCAGACTCAAGCACTTCGCGACGACGCGATGGAGTCTTGTGGTGGCTGCTGGTGATCGAGTTCAGACAAATCCCGATGCTGAAGCCGCATTGTCGGAACTTTGCACCGCGTATTGGATGCCGCTGTACGCTTTCGCTCGACGAAGTGGGCTTGCCGAATCGAACGCCGCCGATGCAACTCAGGCATTCTTTGTTTGCCTCCTGGAGAAAGAATTCCTCAAAGATGCGGACCCACAGCGTGGGCGATTTCGATCGTTCCTGCTGACAGCATTCAAACGATTTCTGGGGAAGGATCGCGATTTCTCCCATGCTCTGAAGCGGGGCGGGGGAGTGATCATTCATTCGCTGAATAGCAGTGACGCTGAATCAAAATGTGGATTCATCCCGAGCAATCATGAAACAGCTGAAGCTGTTTTTGAGCGACGCTGGGCACTGACACTGCTGGATCGTGTGCTGCAGTTGTTGGCGAGTGAATATCAATCCAAAGGCCGCAGTGGCTTCTTCGCCGCTTGCCGAGGGGCCTTGATCGAGGCCGATTCTTCCGAACTGTATTCAAAGATCGCTGAGCAACACGGAATGACGGAGGGAGCCGTCAAAGTCGCCATTCACCGCATGCGAACCCGCTATCGCGAACTGCTGCGAATCGAAGTAGGCCAGACTGTTGCGAGTCCCGACGACATCGATGATGAACTTCGGTCTCTGATGAACGCCGTTTGCGGGTAGCTTGCTGGAGATTTGTGTGGTGGCGTTCTGAGGAGCCACAAAAAACACAATGACCCAGGAAAAGTACGGCTATGCAATCAGCGATTCCTTTTTGTGTCTTCTCGTGTTTTTCGTGGCGATTTGAATTTGCCACAGA
>JANOZG010000439.1:0-2209 GCA_031429275.1 Planctomycetota bacterium | reverse complement strand
ACATGATCAACGCCAACACTGCCATCTGCGTTCCCGGCAACCACGACATGAAACTGCTGCGGAAGCTGCACGGTAAAGACGTAAGAATTACGCACGGCCTTGAAACGACGCTCGCGGAAATCGAAGCTCTGCCCGACGACGTACAGGCAACATTCTGCGCGCAGCTTGGGACGTTTCTGGATGGTCTTGTGAGTCACTACGTTCTGGATCGCGGACGACTTGTGGTGGCACATGCGGGCATGAAAGAATCAATGCAAGGACGCGGATCCGGAAAAGTGAGAGAGTTCGCGCTGTATGGCGAATCGTCTGGCGAGATCGATGAATTCGGGTTGCCGATTCGTCTGGAATGGGCTGCCGACTATCGCGGCAAAGCAATGGTTGTTTACGGACACACGCCTGTCCCAACTCCATCGTGGCTGAACAATACGGTCAACATCGATACGGGTTGCGTGTTCGGTGGACATCTCACGGCGCTGCGTTATCCGGAGCAGGGAATTGTTTCCGTCCCGGCGAAGATGCGCTACTACAAGTCGTCGCGGCCGTTTCCAGTCGCGGGTACGTCGCTTACGACGCAACAGTTGCATGATGATCTGCTGAACATTGACGATGTACTCGGCAAACGGATCATCAGCACTCGCCTGCACAACACCGTCACCATTCGCGAACAAAACTCCGTGGCTGCGATGGAAGTGATGAGTCGATTTGCTGTGGATCCAAGATGGTTGATCTATCTGCCACCCACAATGTCGCCTGGTGAAACATCACAGGAACCAGATCTGCTGGAACACCCGGCAGAAGTCTTCGCCTACTTTCTGAACCAAGGCGTGTCGCAGGTTGTATGTCAAGAAAAACACATGGGCTCACGCGCGATCGTCATCGTGTGCCGCAATGCCGATGCAGCCCGCGATCGCTTCGGCGTGCGCGATGGAAAGGCAGGGATTGTCTATTCGCGAACCGGCCGAGCCTTCTTCAATGACGAATCGATGGAACTGGCAATCATTGGTCGGCTTCAGGCCGCGTTAACATCCACAGGTTTCTGGGATGAATTCAAAACGACCTGGGTTTGTCTCGATTGCGAACTCATGCCGTGGTCCGCGAAAGCTCAGGAGTTGTTGCGAAGTCAATACGCCGCCGTTGGCGCCGCAGGTCGCGCGGCGCTGCCGGTCGCTGCTGAGCGAATTGCGGATGCACTGCGTCGAACCGATTTACCGATCGAAGAAACCGCATTACTTGACACGTTGAAGGTTCGCTTTTCGTCACGTGTTGACAACGTCAATCGCTTTGTCGACGCGTATCGTCACTATTGCTGGGACGTCGATTCGGTCGAGCAGCTCAAGCTGGCTCCGTTTCATGTGCTCGCAACGGAAGGTCGAGTGTACTCGGATCGCACCAACGTTTGGCACATGGAGACACTGGCGAGAGTCTGCTCACCCGATTCAGTCTTGCTCGCGACGGAGTTTCGACAGATCGATGTGAATGATCCAGCCTGTGTGGCGAGTGGCATCGCATGGTGGGAACGTCTGACGTCGATTGGCGGCGAAGGCATGGTTGTGAAGCCACTTGATTTTGTCGGTCGCAGTAACGGTCGATTGATTCAACCGGCCATCAAATGTCGCGGCAGCGAATACCTCCGTATCATCTACGGTCCGGACTACCAGTCGCCTGAACACCTGTCGCGACTTCGTCGTCGCGGAGTGGGTGGCAAACGCTCTCTGGCGCTGCGCGAATTCGCACTTGGAATTGAAGGACTTGAACGATTCATTCGCAAGGAACCGCTGGCGCGAGTTCACGAATGCGTCTTTGGCGTACTTGCGCTGGAAAGTGAACCGGTGGATCCAAGGTTGTAGTCAATCCTCAACCCTTCAAAAACCTGCAATCTGCTGGCTTTCTGGGGCGAAGACGTGTTAGACTAATCTCTCTTCGGATGACTCCCCTGCCCTGCCCCCACAAGTCCTGCCTACAGAAGTCCCACCTTTCCATGTCGCGATTCCTTCCAATTCGGTCGTCGCTATTCGTGGCATTGTACCTAGTGAATTCGCTTTCATGTTGCGCTGATGGCGAGTTCGAGTTTTTTGAATCAAGAATTCGCCCAGTGCTTGTGCAGCATTGTTATGAATGTCACTCAGCGGATGCGGCGAACCCCAAAGGCGGGTTGCGATTGGATCAACGTGATGCCGCTCGCAGTGGAGGCGATTCGGGTGCGGCCGTG
>JANOZG010000438.1:0-4359 GCA_031429275.1 Planctomycetota bacterium | reverse complement strand
GAAAGCCTACGTTTTGACGGCGATATGTTTGTTTGAACTCCTCTGGCGCGGGTGCTGTGGTGCCGGGCATGACTCAAAAACTGCGTTTGAAACTTTCCACGAGCCAGTCAAGACTCGTCGAGATGAACCCAAATGTATCTTGAAGTTGATTCCACCGGCCATAGTTCGTCGAGCCAGCTTTCCTCGGCCGTATTTGATAAGAAAGGTGGTCGATTTGCTCACCGTCATTGCATTCAATCAGACGCAGCAACGTGGCGTTATCGACAGTGGCGGCGACAAAACTTGCATTACCCTGACAATTAACAACAAGGATCTTCTCGCCGACGTTGCCGAGGCACTCTTTGGTTTTCTGAGGGTGGTACTTGAGGCCTGATGGCTTCGTCCAGATTTCAGCTTTGTCCGGCCCGGCCTCAACTACCATCAGTGTATATCCAGGGCCGTCCCAAATGCGACCTATCGCCCCAACGCCGAATGGAGTTTGGCTGCCGACGAAGACATCCAGGCTGGTCTTGCTCGTGTCATCTACACCAGCACTCACGTAGACATGTGGCATCCTCGCGATGAGAGGTCTGTTGTGATCACTGTCCCACAGTTCATCGAGATTGAATTGATTGTACAACTCTTCTTTGCCGAGGTACGGCAGCAGATAGACCCGCCAGCTAAGCCCTGGATTAACGCCTTTCCCGCCCGGAGTTGTCGGTGATGGATATCCATGGAACTCATTGTAGTAGTCATTCATGGCCTGTCCAATCTCATGAATCGCGTTGAGTCTCGCCGTCTCATGTGCGCGAGTCTGTCCCTCGCGAATTCCGTCCATCACTTCCCTGATTGCAGGAATTAGATCGAGAAGCAGCGTCTGAGGATCTCCCGCTTTCGGAATATCGAGGGTCGCTGCAGCATCCTGAGATTTGAATGCAGCGCTGCCGGCCAGTTCGCTCAACACCGCCACAATTTTCTCTGGAACGCCGGAGTTTCTGCGCGAGATGTTACTGAGAATCGAGAACTTGAAGAGCCGGAAACCTTCATTCAATGATCCTGTGAGTTGCCGGACCGACTGTGCATCATCTGTTTCTACAGTGGCGTGCAGGAGCGATTTGTTCCCGCCAGTTGCGTTGATAATGACCTTAGCCTTCACGAGATGTCGCAGCAGGCCAATAGACTGCGATCCCATATAGATCTGGTCCAGCTCATCGTCGGTCAATTGGAGACTGCTGACCACGACGGCATCGTTTGCCGGGTACAGGGAGTTGAATTCTTCCTTGATTGCCCCGGCTTTACCGCGTTTTGAACGCATCAACTTCAGGTTTTTTTTGCTCGAAACCAGCATGGTTTTTTCGTCCGGAAACATGACGCCATCATCGTCATCCAGACGAATGGCGGGATGGCCGTCCAATTCGATTCTTTCGCCACCGCGACCAACCCCGCTCAGTACTGCCGGGACCGATTCCTGATCCATCGCTTCAGCATAACGCACGATAAGTCCTGGACTTTGCACCGACGACCGGAGTTGCTCGTAAGGAAGATGGACCTCAGCGCCGTCACTATGCTGTGCCAGCCGAAGAAATACGATTGAATCGATTTTCACGTTCAGCGCCTGCACACGGCCATCCATGAAGCCGACAAGAAACGAATTGCTGACTTCGCCAAGCGCCTTTAGCGGTTCCTTGCGATCGACCTCCAGGCCGGCGGGCTTTGTCCATTCCTGAGCCGTGTCTATCCCTCCAACAACGGTCATGATTGTGTGCGAACTTCCGTCAGTAATGTCCCGCTGCGTCGGAGGCTTATTGCCCCCGAACGGCGTTCCCGGACCCATAAGAAAATGCACTGTTGTCTTCCCCGCGTCCTTAATGGAGGGCACTTTAAAAACGTCGGGTATCTTCTCAATCAGTGCTTTGTTGTGTTCGCTGTCCCATGGCTCGTCGAGTTTGAACTGCTTGTACAAGCCTAGCTGATCCAGATAAGGCAGAAGATGAACCCGCCAGCTCAGATTGCCCTTCGAATCTCCAAAACCATCGTCGTCAGGGTAATGCCGATTCGTTGCATGGAACTTCTGCATCGCAAGCCCAACCTGTATGAGTTGACTACGAACTTCGTTAAGCTGCTGTGCTGCGGCCTGACCCTCCCGAAGAGCTTCAACTCTTGGGTGTTCGATAAAGAAAGCCACTTCAACGACTTTCGAGGGATCGAGTCCAAACTCCGTCGTCGCCAGATTGAACAGGTCCTGTACGACATCTTCAGCGTCAGCATTCTTAATGGTATCCGACAGTAGCTTTTCGCTGAGGAGTTTTGCCGGCTGGATTGCTCCAACGGCGAACACATCGTCGGGAATAAACTTCATGATAGGGGATTCAGTGAGCTCCGCTTCCTGAATTAGGGCGGTTGGCACACCGGCATTTGGCGATCTTTTGCCGCTGGTGTTCTCCGGAGGCGAAGTCTTCTTTTTCTCCGCCGATTCTTCCTTCAAAGCTGATCCTTTTTGCGCTGCCGCAGTGGCCCCTTGAGTCGTGGCTTTCGCACTTGATTCAGGAGCCGTTGCTGTTTCAAATCTATTCGTCTGCGGATCGACGCCGGAAGCCGGAAAAACCAGCAGCACAGCGAACGTCACAAACACCATAAGACATCGAAGCATCGAATTTTCCTTGCGGGAGTATCCAAGAGACAGCCAAGATAGTGAGGAAATTCAGGGTCTGTTGCTGTCCCGCAGGGTATCCGGAAATCCTTTACCGGTGAATCGAGAGCCCAAAAAAAGTCGAAAGATAGCTCAAGCAAATAGGCATGGAATACGACCCGCATATTGGACGAAACGTCCCATTGACCTGTTGTGACTCCGATAGGAAACTCAATCGAATCGTAAAACGAAAAAAAGCTATTGCATCAGACTCCCGTGCCTCTGCTTTGTTGCGAGGGATGCGGCTCATTCTTGGCACAGAATGCTGTAAAATCAAACTACGACGGAGTATTAAATGAATGTCTATTCATTCGGTTTCCAATCCGGAATGCCGCCGTTCGCAAGTTGAGCCTTGTACAGTTCGTGAAACGGTCGAACCGGTGACATCGGAACTGTTTCATTGACCATCATGGGACGAGTTTCTTTCCACCAGTCATCGTAGACTGTTCGGAATTCTTTGACGACGTCCGGAAACTGCTCAATCACATTTTTGGTCTGGCCGGGATCGGCTTCCATATCAAACAGTTCCTTATCGTTGACGAATCGAAACCTTTGATTGCGAACGCTGAACGTCTTCCACTGGAAATCATTCGGCTCCTTGCCGGTCGGCCAGCGTCCAACGTGAGTATATAGATATCGATCCGACCATGACGTGTGGGCATCATCCAGCAACGGAACCAGGCTGCGGCCTTCAACTTGTCCTGCAGGCAATTCCGCGCCAGCGATCGCTGCGATGGTGGGAAACACATCAATATCACCAGCAATTCGATCGATATCACGTCCGGCTGGCCAGTGACCATCCCAACGCACAAAGAACGGAACGCGCACACCGCCTTCGTCCGGCGAGCCTTTCAATCCACGCATCTCAGCGTTGTACGGCAACAGTTCTTTACCACCACTGTCACGCCCCATGGACTGGCCAGGCTTTCCAGAGCCGCCTCCAGTCATGCCATTGTCTGACATAAAAATGACGACGGTATTCTTAAACAAATCCTGATTTCTCAATTCTTCCATCAGACGACCGACGTTGTCGTCGATGTTCTCGATCATGCCGTAGAAGGCTGCTTGTTCTTCACCGAAGCCCATGTCCAGAAACCGCTTCTTGTTTCTTTCCGGTGCCAGGAATGGACCGTGCGGGGCGTTTGTTGCGATGTAAGCGAAGAATGGAGAATCTGTCTTTTTTGCTTCGTTGATCCAGTCGATTGCGGCATCAAAGAACACATCGGTGCAGAACCCATATGTCTTCACAAAACTGCCGTTCATTCGCACAACGGGATCGAAATACGAATTCTTCGGCACATCCGCGCAGCTGCAGTCGTAGGCTTGACCAATCCCGCCAGCACCGTGAATGAATGTATGATCGAATCCGCGTCGATGCGGCTGAAATGCTTCCTCGTCACCAAGATGCCATTTGCCAAAGATGGCGGATTTGTATCCCGCCTTGCCCAGCGTTTGAGGAAGCGTCACTGCGTTCAGCGTCATCCGTTCGCGTTCCAGGATTGTGTGCGTGACACCATTCCGCATTGAATGCCGACCTGTCATCAACGCAGATCGCGTGGGACTGCAAGTAGGGCACACGAAGAACCTGCTGAAACGGGTACTTGTCTCGTGCAGCGCATCCAGATTTGGTGTCATGATCCACGGATGCCCCAACTTTGCGATCGGCGGGTATCCCTGATCGTCGGTCATAA
>JANOZG010000437.1:0-3754 GCA_031429275.1 Planctomycetota bacterium | reverse complement strand
GGACAACAGCGGTGTTAATCCCAGAGCTACCAGCAACGTCACAATGGCCATTGTCAGTTTCCAAAGCATCGCCGCGTTTCGCATGCGCCATGCCAGCAGAATCACGAGCAACGCCGCCACCATGCGAATTGCCGCTATCTGACCTCGTCGCTGAACTACGAGACTCAGCACCGATGGCTGATGCACGGCGTCCGCCACAGATACAAATTCACGAGATCGATAGTCCTCCGGTATGTCGAGGTTTACATTCACGGACAGCCGAGCGCTGCCTTTCTGAGGGACACGAACTTGTGGCAATTCGTCGTTCGCGATCCATCCCCCGTCTACAGCAAACAGTTCAATCGCTTGAGGTTGCTGATTTGGGCTATTGTTTCGAATCGTGTGACTTTGCAGTGCGCTTACACCAGGACCGGGTCCAGAGACTGGTGCCGGGGGTGGTTCTTGCGGTGCGGCAAACGGATCCGCTGGAGCCGTTGTTGCTGCCGCTGCATTTTGCGGTTCACTGTCGCTCGTTATCGCGGCCTCAGGAACAGGCTCGCCACCAAAACCACCTCCTCCCATGCCTCCGCCTAAGCCGCCCATTCCAGAGGCTCCGGGTGCCGGTGGCGAAGCTCCAAATTCCTCCGTTGATGCCATCGGTTCATCCATATCGCCAACTGGCACCATACTCGGCGCCATCGGCGTTGCGGCAAAGGAGTCCGTCGATTCCGACGCAGCGAATTCTTTGGATAACCGGGAGTACTTTACCCCGCCAAACCTCATAGGTCCCACCACAGCAATCATCAACACGAATCCAAGCACGCAAACTGCAGCCAACGTCTTCCATCGCCGCCGAATGACGATCACCGTGACCACAAACAACATCAGCAAAAAGATCCCCAGCGGAATTAACTTCTCTGCCAACTCCGAAGTCTCGGGCCAGACAATGTGCCCCAGCGACACCAGCCAACCCGGCTGATCAACGCCCGACGTCGGTCGGAACTGACCATCACTATCCACCAGCAACGAAGACTGAGGATAATAAACACGCCACGACTGCTTCAGCACATCGATCGGGATCGCACGCAACTCGCCCGCGTCGATGGAAAACTGAACCGGGCCCTGAACGGTCTGACCAAACGCTCCGGCTTTGCGAGCATTAGATTCAAACAATACAGTCAGCAGGTGTTCCTGACTCTCCGAGTTCGTCGGTACTGCCACCAGATAATCACTGCCGTCGCGACGCACTTCTACAGGTTCGTCGTTCAGCATCGTCGACCAGAGAAACGACTGAGCCTCGCCGCCTGGCAATGTAAACCGCAACGTCTGCACGCCACTCGAACGAATCTTCGCCTGACACCAACGCTGAATACTGCCAGAATCGTTCAGCGTACACACGTTTGCCAGTTGCTCACACACCGCAGACGGAACGGCTGTCGTCGCGAAACGAGTTTCCGTCACATCAAATGCATAACCCGTCTGCACAAACCGATAGGTCAATGCCACGCGACGACCCGTTGAAACTGGCGGAGCATCTACCAGGCCGGCATCGGCGACGAACAACCCGGGAATTGAACTGACCTCTGGGCCGACCGTAAGCTGTTGCTCAGGCGACGCCTCAAACACCAACACTCCCTGCTGACGAACCGCGTCCTGCACCTGAACTTTCGGTGCGGCAATCGGCGATGATTCATCTGTTCGCGCTTGCTGGACAAAAGCATGCAGTGACAATGAACCGGCAAAGCGATGGTCCAGTTTCAAAGTGAACGGACGCAAACCGTCCGCAGCTTCACCGGCTGATTGTTCAATAATCGTCACCGGCCGAATTGCGCGAGTCTGTTGAATGCCGGGCACTGGTCCCACGCTGCGAACTTCGAACCTCACATCCGCACCCAACGATTCGGAAAGTCGAATGGTCAAAGTCCGAATTGTGCCGTTCAACACGTCAGCAATAATCTCCGCATCCAGCGACTGCTGCCGACTGTCGGTCCATGTCTTGAGAACTGATCGACTCGCCAATCTCGCTGGTTTGCGAACGATCGACAGTTCACCCGAAACTGTTGTCCCTGGATTTTGAAATACCTGCTCCGTGCCATTTCCAGCGATCGGCGTTAACCCCGTAAGCGACAACGGCGCGACGGTCAAATCGTCCGCGAATCGAACGATATACGATCCGCCAACAGTCGTCGTTTCCGAAATGGTCACAACGGGCAGCGTCAGTTTCTGTTCGTTGTCCGGATCAGCGATCGTGCGAGATAACTTCAGCACAAGTGCCATCAACTGTCCCGGCGCAATTGGCTGCGCTGGCCGAATCAGAATCTGATTGGGTTCGCTGGTATTCGTCCACGTCAGGCCTGCGGCAATTTCAGATTTCAAATCTGAAATTCCAGATGTTTCGACGCTTGCCAACTGCCAATCGGCGGGAAGATTCACCAGCAATTCAAACAATGGAGCGTTTAACGTCTCAACCGTCAGAGAAGCATCAAACGTCGCTGTCGTATCATCAATCGCCAACACCGCACTGGATTCGACGAACAATTCACGATCACGTGGTTTCGCGGCGACCTGCAGTTCGAACGACTGCATCCAGAAATCAAAGACCGATGCTTCTGTTGACAGACCGAGGTCTGCCGCCGGCATTCGACGAACTCCGCCGCCAGTTTCCGAGACGAGTCGCAGACCGTCTTCATGAGTCACCACCAGACGCCCCGAATGAGCGGTGACTTCTGCAAACTGAAGTGTCGGAATCTTCTGCATCGCACCGCCAGCAGCGAACTCAACAGTTCCGTTGGCCGCAGCGACCGCTCGAATCTTCACGAGTCGATCGTTGGTAAACGGCTGTCGATAAGTCATCGTGACTCGCGTGAAGCCGGCGTTTTCCGGATCATCATCCAGCGTCCATGCTTCCAGGCCAGTGGACTCAACGCCTGTAATCTCCAGCCGAGCCGGCACTCGCGCGATGACACGATTGATCGTGCCTCCGAAAACACTGATGAGGGAATCACTGTCCCAGCGTAATGTTTCTTTCTGAACCTGAAGCTGTGCATCCGTTCGCACGAAGACCAGTGTCTGTGCTTCTGTTTCTTTCTGCTGCACGACCCAGCGCAGCCGTACATCGGGCGCATTTCCGACGGGAATAATATAGTCAGCAGCGGCGTCTTCAGCGACAGGGCGTTCGAGTTTCAGATCATTGACAAGCAAGTGCCGCCCGGCAGGACAATTCACTGTCAATTGCACTGCAGGCACGATCGGCAACTGAAACGCCGCCGTACGATCACTGCCAAGCGTCGCCAGTTGAGTGGACATAGTCACAACAGCCGTGAACTCACCGACCTTGTCATGTGCCAGCATCAGCGCCGTTGGATCGGCGGGGTCGCGAGCGACGAGCGCGGGCTGACCATCGATTTCGATCTTTTCGACGAGCAGATTTCCAGCTCGAATCTGCAGCAACTGCCAGCCTGTGGCGTATTGCCGAATTTTGAGTTCCATCTGCACGGTGGCCTGCTGATCGTTGGGAGTGACGATCAGGTTTGCCTGCTCCGTAATAATCGGGATCGGGATTGCTTCAACGCTGGCATTGGCTCGAGCCTTCTCAAGCAGAGCATTGAACTCATCTCGCTTCATCATGACGCCACGACGATCGCGATCGAAGACGGCGTCCAGTTGATCGGCAGGAATAAACTGTTCGTTGGGTTGCGGCGTTGTTTCTTGTGCCGACACCAACGATAAGAACGCAAACACTGCCACAAATGCGATTTTGTAGGGTGGGACCAGC
>JANOZG010000436.1:0-5086 GCA_031429275.1 Planctomycetota bacterium | reverse complement strand
TTGCCAGCGCCTTTTTCACCCGCGCCTTTTTCGCCAGCGCCTTTTTCACCCGCGCCTTTTTCGCCAGCGCCTTTTTCACCCGCGCCTTTTTCGCCAGCGCCCTTTTCGCCAGCGCCCTTTTCACCAGAAGACTTCTCATTTCCAGCCTTCGAGTCCTTTGAGGTTTCGTTGCCGGATTTATTTGGATCGCTTTGACGGCCAGCGTCTGAATTTACGTTGGTTGGGTTTTCGTTCTGCATCGGCGGCTTGTCGTCACCTGTTTCGTTGCTGTTGCCAGATTTTTGTTCACCAGCATCGCCAGGCTTTTGCTCGTCGCCCGGTTTGTTCTTCCCGTCCGTGCCGGACTTGTCTGGATCATTGCCGCCTTTTTCCTCAGCCTTCTGAGACGGGTCGTCTGATGGCTCATTCGACTTCGCAACGCCGTCAGTATTTTTCGGATCCTTTGGCTCGTTCATGTCGGGCTTGCCAGTGTCGTCGCCGGGCTTCGAGACATCGTCGCTCTTAGGCTTATCGCCGGACTTCGACGCTTCACCAGATTTCGAAGCGTCGCTGGGCTTCGGGTCGTCGCCAGATTCAGGGTCGTCGCCGGGTTTTGACGGATCATCTGATTTCTGGTCAGGATCGTTGCCGGGAGGCTTTTCTGACGTGCCGTCTCCGGGAGGATTTTTCTCAATCGCCTCGGTGTCGTCCCCTGAGTCTTTTTCACCGTTGGTGCCGGGAGGAATTTCGTCAGCACCAGATTTTGAATTATCTTCCGGATCGCCGGTTTTCATGTCCTCAGCAGACTGCTCGTTGCCTGGAGTTGTTTTCTTTTCGTCGCCGTTCGGGTCATCTGCATTGGATGCATCGGAAGGCTTGTCAGAATCCTTGGGAGGTTCTTCGGCGACTCCGGCAGGTTTGTCTTTGGCATCCTCAGGGGTTTTGGCGTCAGGGGAATTCGCCTCATCGGTCCCTTCACGTTCATCAGATCCGACATACTTTTCTGCGGTGGTATCTTTAATGGGTTCGGGCGCATTCCCATCCTTGCTCGTTCCGGGCTCTCGTTCCGTTTTATTATCCGATCCCGGACGACGCTCTTCGTTCTTCGAATCGCTGCCGCCTGCCTTATCATCGGAATCTGATTTTTTGCCATCACGATTGGCTCGTTCAATTAACTTCTGCAACGCTTTGTCATCATCAGCCCGACGATCCTGTTGACGGCTGCTCGCACCTTCCTTTCCGGCCTGATTTTGATTCTCTCTTGGCTGAGACTGATCCGTGTTACTGCCAGGATCTCGACCATCTTTTTGTTGCTCGCCGGTATCTTTTTGGTCTTTGGGCTGACCAGCCTGCGCGTCGGTGTTTTGTGTTTCTGGTGACGGATCTTCATTGGAGATGCCTTCGTTCGGCATGGGCTCAGCTGTGTTTTCAGCGGGCTGCGGCTGTTCTGCGGCTTGATTGTCACCCGGATTCTTTGGCGCGCTGTTCGGATCGTCTTTCTCCTGCGGACGCATTTGATCCTGCATTTGGCGGTCCTGAGCCAGTTGTTCTTTCACCTGCTGTTCGCTGACAGGTGCGGTGATCTGCAGATTCAAGTCGCCCGTGCGAGACTGATTTCCGAGCGGCGGACGATTATCGCGTGCTTCCAGATGAAAAGTGACGACATCGCCGGGGTTCAGATTCAGCGGCTTCAGACGAAATTCCCACGTGTCAGACCAGCGCTTCGTAAGCCCCGATTGAAAGGCGTCCAGCAAGACCTCGGACGGCTGAATCAGTTTTCCGTTGACGGCGTAATGCAGCGTCACAGAACGCAGGAGAAAGTCCGGATCTTCCGCTTCGACGAGTAATGGGATAATCGCATTAGCGGCGACTTCAAGGTCTCGCGTCGGGTCGATCAGTTTCAATATCGGCGGCTGGTCACGTCGCACATCAACAGGGTAAACAACCGGCTCCAGATCCTTGTGTCCTTCGGGGTTCGTAACCTGAATGCGATAGAACTTTGGAAACGTATTGTCTTCGCGTCGAGTCAGCTTCCAGTCGGCTGAAAGCTGAGTGTCTTTGATCTTCATTTGCAGTTCTTCGCCGCGCATGGAGAATGCGGCGTCATCAGACAATTGCAGCACAGCCTCGCTGACCGGTTCGCTGGCTTCCGCTTGAATTGTGAGAGTTGTGTCTTCCCATGCTTCGATCGCACCAGCGGAATCCGTACGTTCCGGAAGATTCATGTACTCGGGATATACGTAGCGAACTTCCGTCACGTGCGCCGTGGGAGGTTGCTCAACGGTGATCGTAAATGTTTCGGATCGAGTGTCGCCGGCTTCGATGCGATACGTCATGTCCTGCCGGATACCTCGATCACCATCGCCCACCATCAGAATCCGAAAACGATGGTCGTCATCAGTCGTTCGCATCGGCAACGGTTCATCGACGAAGCGGCGATCAGACGTGGAATAGAGAACTCGGACATCTTCCGGAATAACACCGGCAAGGTCAGCGACAAATTCCAGCTGCGAACCGGCTGGAATTGTCGTGTTGCCAGGCTGTACAGCTTCTATCACGGTCCGTGTTGCAACAGTGGTGCTGGCAAACGTCAGAGGTCGCAACAGGCTGATTGATTTGGGACTGAGGACTGCATACAGACATGTGATCAGAGTCACGATAAACAAGCCCGTTCCCATCCGCGTGAGCAATCGTCGATCGATCGCTTCATCAACGTGAACTTCCGCCAGTTTGACCGCCGCGCGTTTTTCGAGGGTGCGATGAATGGCTCCGTCAGGCTTGTGGCCCTTGGACTGCAAATCGATCAGCGCCAGCAGGCTGCCCTGAATTTCTCCGGACGACCGATCCAGCATTCGCGCCGCGTAGAGCGGATTGACTCGGCGAAACCATGGACGCAAGACATAGCGATAAAGAATTGCGCTGCACAAGAACAGAATGACGGCCAACAGGATGGCTCGAGTCCATGCTCCAAAACCGCCGTCAATGACCCAATGATCCAGCAGAGTGAATACCAAAACGTACCCGACGAGCAGTAGTCCTGCCAATACGCCAGCGGTCAATAGATCGGTGGCCTTGATGCGGTTGCGAGCTTTCTCCAGTTGATACTGGATGAATTCATCTGCGTCCGCGTAGGAGTGTTTGGTTTTGTCTGAGACCGTTGCCACTGTTTCGATTCCTGTCGCTTGACGCTCACGAAGTGGAATGTGGATTCGCTCGCCTCACTGATTTCCAGGAGTTCTGACGCACGCGAATTTCTCTTTCCTTCCCGAATTATTGGAGTTTATCGGCAAACATCCAGTGCGGGCAGGAAAAACGGCTGGAATATAGCGATCGCGCCGACTTCTTCGGAAAAATGAAATAGAACGGTGAGCTTGAACATCGTATCAGAACGCCGGAGACGCGGACTCGAATGAGTGTTTCGACTGTCTAAAGAATTCAGCTCTGGCAATCACTTTCAATCGGGAGTTCAGGCGAATGCAGTTTCTGAAGACATCATTGTGCTTTTTGTTGGCACTGGCAGTGACCGTCAGCGTTTCGGCTGATGAGCCAAAGGGCAAGAAAAAGGAAAAGAAGGCTCCATCTCCAAGTGCGCGATTTGTCGAAAAGCTGGAATTGACGGATGCTCAGAAGGAGCAAGTCACTGCTGTTGACAAGGAATTTGCACCAAAGCTGGCCGAAATCAACAAGACTCGCATGGAAATGCTGACTGACGAGCAGAAGCAGGCTGAAAAAGACGCTCAGAAAGCGAATAAAGCGGCTGACAAGAAAGGCCCGGAAGCTCGCAAAGCCATTGAAGAAGCCTTGAAGTTGACGGACGATCAAAAGACAAAAATGAAAGAAATCAACAAGAAGCAGGGCGAAGTCAACGCCGAGCTGGTGGCAGCTCTGAAGAAATTCCTGACGCCAGAGCAGCAGGAAAAACTTCCAAAGGTTGGTGGCGATCAGAAAAAGGGCGGCAAGAAAAAGAAAGATGCTGCATAGTGCATAGTTGTCATTCCGAGGCTCCGGCCACATGACTCGTTCCGAGGCTCCAGCCCCGGAACGAGTTGTCTGAGCCTACTCCGCCACGATCTCTGCTGCGTTCCAAAAAGCAAACTCGTTCGACCAGTCGCTTGCTTTGTTCAGAAGCTCGATGGTCGCCGGCTGGCCGGCGAGGTCCGAGAGATCGACACTCACGTCTTTCCATTCGACGCCGTTCTGTCCCCGCTTCACGACAGACTGATGCCGAGTCTCTCCATTCACATTCACCACCAACTGCCAGTCACCCTGTTCGTGTGAGGCGACGTTCAATCGCAGCTTCACCTTTTTCGCAGTTGGCAGAGTTGTCGATGTTGAAAGCTTACAGGCTTCTGAGCGAGACACCGGATGAGTCCGCAGGGCAGGTCGGCCATGGTGATCTGCGAGCACTGCGACTCCGCCTTCGCCGACTTTGCTGATTGAGTAACCCGGCAGTAATTGTTCGATCATCGCTGTGAAGTCCGCTGGATTACCGGACTCGGTCGGCACGATTCGAGATCCCACGAGCAGTTTGGCATTCGGATCTTCCGGTGGCTTGTCGAGCGAGATAAACGCGAACAGATCATGCAACTCCTGCGGCTGTAGGTGCTTCTCAATTCCTTCCGGCATCAGCGACAGTTTGCTCGGCACGACCTCTTCAATATCCGCGCGAGCGATGATCTCCTGTTTGTCACCCTGAACCTTTAGAACAACTCGCTGGGCGCTGTCTTCTACAGGCAAACCGGAGATCGCCTTGCCATCCTTGGTCACGACAGTCAGACCTTGGTACGCGGAACCAATCACAAGGCTCGGGTCGAACACGTTCGAAAGCAACTGTTCAAACGACGCGCGGCCGTTGCGAGTGATGTCGGGCCCAACTTCGGCGCCTTCGCCATACATCTTGTGACACTGAGCGCAGAGCTTCTTGAAGACGACTCGGCCAGCGACCGGATCACCGTGGCTGGTTCGCAGTTCGTTTCGCATGCGAGCAATCAACTCGACTCGCGCCGGATCGCGTTCGGTTCGAACAACGCCCCAGTGCTTGGTGACCAGATCGGCCAATTGCGAGTCTTTCAGGCTCAGCATCTTCTGAGCCTGATTCGCGTTGATC
>JANOZG010000435.1:0-4951 GCA_031429275.1 Planctomycetota bacterium | reverse complement strand
GCTGTGGCAAGAACTGCAGCGGATTTGCGTCTTCAGCATGCGTCGCAAAGAACGCGACTGTGAGACAAAATGGTTTTTCAGCGGGCCGCGTTTTCAAGAACTCCAGCGCATCCCTTTCATTCTTCTGTGTGACATGAATCTTCGATCCGTCCGGTTCCATCATCCAGTGCTTGCCCATGTATGATCGACCGAAATCAAAATGCTCCGCCGGGAACTTGCCGTTATGCCATTTTCCCACATGACCAACAAAGTAACCATGTTCTCGCAGTAATCCCGGATACGTTTCGGCCCATGGAGTTTTGAATTCCGCAAATGCCGCATTGCCGTGTCGTGACATCCACTGTCCGGTAAATAATGTCGCTCGACTGACACCACAGATCGAAGTGGTAGCACAGTTCTGAGTAAATCGCACGCCCTCGCCCGCTAATCGATCGAGGTTCGGCGTCTTCACCACCGGATTCCCAGCGACGCCCAGCGTATCATGCCGCCAGTCATCGGCGTACAGAACAACGATGTTCAGCGGCTTATCGGCGGCTGTGAGTTGATGGCGGGGCGTTGAGCAAACTGCGAGGGAAAAATACGCAAGAGCAGCAAATAAAAAATGACGTTGCATGTCAGTGAAATTCAACCATAGCGTGGCGAGTGTCGTCAGAATACCGCGATGCATCATAATGAACGAAGTTTGGAAGCAACAGGACGTCTGCCATTTCCAGATCGCTGTTGCTTTGCAAGACGGTGGTCAAGAATTCATGATTCGCGATGCCTCCCCTGTAGACCGCTTGACCGGAAGAAAACGCGCGTTGCAGAGTCGCTTTACCGTTGTGCCACTTTCCAATAAAGAACGTGCAATACCCGCCCTTCGATTCCAGTACCGACGGCAACAGCGGCAGATCGCTCCAGTCATTCGTCGGATGTTTGACGGAATCCGTTTACCGTGACGCCCTGTCATCAACATCGCGAGATTCGCAACACAAACCGCGCCATTAAAAGAGCCTGCACAATAGTTCCGCCGAAAACTAAACCCATTCGCCGCCAGTTGATCCAGATTCGGCGTCTGAATATGCGCATTCCCATTCGCCACGCATCGTAGCGACTCGCTGATCGTCGGCGAACAGAAAGATCATGTTTGACTTCGTCGCGGCGATCACTGGGGATGACGCGTTGATGTGACCAAAGATAACGCAAAAGAGGACAGCAATCATTCGCATGACAGGCGCTCACTAAAACGGAGGAACGGGAACGCGCGAGCAGTCACTCCCGCGGAAATCCTTGATCACAGACCTACTTGACACGTTCGAAAAGTCTTCTGAAAGTGGCTAGGCGGACAGGTATTGATAGCAGTTCATCGCGAACCTAAAACGCATGCACCCCAAACGAATCGAACGATTTTGGATATTTTTTGCCCGGGGGGGGGCATAGAAAAATGACGTGGTCATTTGCACCGCGATGTGCAGTCGCGGAAGTAACTCAGTCGGGCTTTACTTCGTGATATGTCCTCCAGGCAAATCATGGCTGGTGCAAGTTGGCCGCTTAATCACAAGGAAATGCAGTACAATTTATTCCATTGATAAAACTCGCTACCATTCGACAATACAGGGTGCTACACAAAAGTTTTGCGGAAAAATCTGCGATTTTGATCGAGGTTCTCGATGCTCACTCGTCTGACTGTTAATGGATTCAAAAACTTAGTGAACGTTGACGTTCACTTCGGGCCTTTTACGTGTATCGCAGGCGCTAATGGTGTTGGAAAGTCGAACTTGTTTGATGCAATCACATTTTTGCGAGCGCTTGCGGATCGGCCATTGATGGAAGCTGCATCAGCAGTTCGAGACGAGTCGAATCGATCGACACCACTCAAGAGTCTGTTCACCGCCGGGGCAAAGCCTTTTGACGAGATGATGTTTACAGCTGAAATGATCGTGCCGCAAACCAGCACCGATGACCTCGGACAGCCAGCAAAGGCGGCAATTACGTTTCTTCGATATACATTAATTCTTGGGCTTCACGAGGCAGAAGACAATCAATACGGAGAGCGTCTCATTGTGAAACGCGAAGAGTTGTCCTATATCAATCTTGGTGAGGCAAAATCAAATTTAGCGTTTGAACACTCCAATGCATGGCGTCGATCCGCCGTGAAAGGTGTTCGCCGCGGTAACGCCTTTATTTCAACGGGTGAAAAGGACGGACAAACAATTGTCCGCCTTCATCAGGATGGAAATTCCGGACGAGCCAGGGAAGCAGTGGCAGTGCAAATGCCTCGGACTGTTCTTTCAACTGCAAATGCCGGCGAATGCCCAACTGCACTACTTGCACGACGGGAAATGCAGTCGTGGCGGCTGCTGCAACTGGAGCCTTCGGCCCTGCGGAATCCAGATAGCTTTAATGCCCCTGTGCATATTGGCCCAAACGGGGCTCATCTGGCATCGACTTTGTACTCACTTTCCAGGAAACATCATAGTGCGAGAAATGGCAAAACCTCCAGCAACGTGACACAGGCCGTTGCGAATCGACTTTCCGACTTAGTGGAAGATGTGGCTGAAGTTCGAGTCGATGAAGATGCGAAGCGAGAACTGCGAACTCTTGAAGTCGTCGATCGGAGCGGAAATGTCCACGCTGCCCGAGCACTATCAGATGGCACCCTACGATTCCTTGCATTGAGCATTCTGGAACAGGATCGCGAATCACGCGGCTTGCTTTGTTTTGAAGAACCAGAGAATGGCATCAATCCAAAACGCATTGAATCTATGCTCAAGTTGCTCAAAGACCTGGCTGTGGATGCTTCCGAGGAAATTGGGCCAGATAACACGCTTCGGCAAGTCATCATTAACAAACATTCGCCGGCGGTCGTGGCAAACGTCTTCAATTCAGATTTGCTGATGGCGTGTCCAACAGAACACATTCAGAAAGGGAATCGCTATAAATCTGTGGCATACACGTGGCTTGCCGATACGTGGCGCTCAGAACAAACTCCAGACATTCCAACGATGGCGAAGGGGGAACTGTTTGCTTATTTAGAGCCGCTGGCCTTTGGCGAAGATCCGGATGACGTTCCCGCTCAATCAGCAACGATTGGCAATCCCCAAAGGAAACAAAGTCACCGAGTAAAGACTTTGTTTTATGAGAAGCACCGATCATTGCCGTTTCCAGAGGAGCAGTTTTCTTCATGACAAGGCGTCTTCGATTTACGTTACTGGGTGACGGATCCTCCGACGAAGCATTGAACCGGCACATCGAATGGCTGATACGGGAGAACGTTGCAACAGATGTTGCGGTTGATTCGCATTGGGCGGACTTGAGAGCAGTGAAGCCTAGACCGGAGGGACTTCGAGCTAGAATTGAAAGAACGCTTGATCTGTATCCGTCAGATCTGCTTTTCGTTCATCGCGACGCAGAAAAGGAGTCTGCGGAAAAGCGATTCGAGGAAATACTGCAGGCATGCAGTGCAATCATTGGCATTTCGATATCCGTTCCGGTCGTTCCTGTACGAATGTCAGAGGCGTGGCTTTTGTGCGATGAACTGGCAATTCGAAAAGCGGCCGGGAATCCGAACGGGGATCAACCACTGAATCTTCCGAGACTGAGCGAACTGGAAAAGCTTCCTGATCCAAAGAACACTCTCCAAAACGCATTGCGCTGCGCCAGCGGCCTGACAGGTCGTCGGCTAAAGGGATTCAAACCTCACGCTCGCCTTTTCGCCAACTATTTGACAGACTTTGCTTCGCTCAGAGGGCTTTCCGCATTCCAGCGACTGGAATCTGATCTCCAGAAAGTTTTGAAAGATCAATTCATGTTAAAAGACGTCGCTCGGTACTGATACTAACTACTCATGAAACACAGAGCCTTTGGAATACAGAGTCAACCAGTCGGCGAAGTTGGGCTTGGTTGCTGGCAGTTTGGTGGCGATTTTGGGCCGATGTCCGATTCGCAGGCGCTGACGATTATGGCGGCGGCCGTGGAGGGGGGCGTTGATTTTTTCGATACCGCTGATGTCTATGGCGGTGGTCGCAGTGAGTCGCTGATCGGAAAGTTTTTGGCGACATATTCGGGAAAGAATATTCGAGTCGTCACGAAGTATGGTCGTGATAGCAGTGTGTTTCCGGACAAGTTTACGGAAGCCTCAATGCGGACGGCGGCTGATGCGGCTCGACAGCGGTTGGGGGTCGAGGTGCTCGATTGCCTGCAGTTGCATTGCATTCCAATCGCAGCACTTCGAGACGGTGCGGTGTTTGACTGGCTGAGGTCTCTGAAAGCAGCAGGAGCGATTCGCGAATTCGGTGCGTCTGTTGAATCGGTCGAAGAGGGATTGCTTTGCCTGAAGCAGGAAGGCATTGCGTCTTTACAGGTGATCTTCAACCTGTTCCGTCAAAAGCTCGTGACGGAATTGTTTCCGCAGGCTCAGGCGGCTGGCGTCAGCATAATTGTGCGACTACCGCTGGCGAGCGGACTGCTCTCCGGCAAGCTCACGAGGCAGACAACCTTCACGGAAGGCGACCATCGCAACTACAACCGCGACGGCCAGTGTTTCAACGTCGGTGAGACATTTGCCGGACTGCCGTTTGAAACGGGCGTCGAACTGGCCAACGAAATCCGCGAGATGTTGCCGGAAAACATGACGATGGCTCAGGCATCGCTGCGCTGGATTCTTGATCATGACGCCGTGACAACAATCATCCCTGGTGCCTCGTCGCCGGAACAAGTCGCCAGCAACGTGGCGGTCAGCGATATGCCAAAAATCAGCGATGAACTCCATCAACGTCTGTCAGAGTTTTATCAATCCAATGTCGCTCAGCATATTCGCGGGCCGTATTGACTCTTGCGTAGGCCGGACCAAGCGCCCCGCCGGGACGGCCGGTAACAACTATCACCGGGCCGGAACAACGCAGGGGGTGGTGCGGCCGAAGCAACAGTCCAAAAGGCCCCCGCAAAATGTGAGGGACAATTGATTTTAAAA
>JANOZG010000434.1:0-34368 GCA_031429275.1 Planctomycetota bacterium | reverse complement strand
CCGGCCTCTGGCGTAAGAATTGTTTCCCACACGCCGCGACATTGGGTCGATCTCGACGCAACGTTGGCGTTGAAACCGCATAACAGCGGTGGTGTGAGAAATTCAAAGCAGGACGGGACGTTTGGATTGCCCGAGCGTACTGAGCCATATCGCGTTTTGCTCGTCCACGAAAGCGGTGCTGCGAACGTTTCACATGAGGAACTGCTACGAGCTAAAGCTAAAGTCACACGGAAAAAATGGGCGGCATTGTCCGGAACATTGAAACTGGGTGGAAAGCCACAAGCAGGCGAATCCATCGTGCTACATTTCGACACACTCCCGTGGTCGTACAGTCGCGGTGGGCCAAGATTGACGACGACTCATCAGACCAAGACTGATAAGGATGGAAACTTTTCGTTCGATCGCGTTCCGCCGCTCGGAGGGATGGCGTATCACGTTTCGCGTGCCGGGTCGCTTGGACACGGAGCGGTTTACCAATGCGAAAGTGGCAGGAACACGCACATTGAAATTGGCGCAGGGATCACGATCACCGGAAAACTGAGTTTCCCGGAGCACGTGGAGAAAAGCAAACTCAAGGTGTACGCTCGCAACCATTTGTTGCCCATTCCCTACCCGGAAGACTTGACTGACGAAGTCTACAAAGAAGAGCGACGTGCGTGGCGGATCAAGTGGTCAAGCACCGCAGAGGGATGCGCGTTGGAGGACAAGAATCTCATATTGATGAACTCGAATGTTCCCGGGACGATCACGGACGACGGTGGGTTTACGGTTTATGGCGTGCCCGGAAGACCGATGGTGTTGGTGGTCGCTATCCCTGGCGAAGCAATCTTGCTGGAACACCCGTTCGACTGCACGGTTATCGCCAACGACAAAATGGACCTGGGAACGCTCTCTGTCTCCGACCATCGCGACCATGACCATGACGAAGACTATCAAGAAGATCCAACCGACAAGCCCCAACTGCCCAGGTTGATCGTAAAAACGGTTGACTCCGATGGAAAACCGGTTCCGGGTGCAGCCGTTCTGTTCTACGACCGAAATTCACATCGAGCTGGCCAAAAACAGAAGTTCGAGATGATAGACAGGCGAACCGACGAGTTGGGCGTGGCCGATTTTGGGGTGACACCAAACAGCTTCGGATGTCTACAACTCTCGCCCTCGAACAAAGGACTCGCAGGATGCTACACGCTCATTTCAACCACAATGACCGAATGCACGCAGGCTAAACCGCCGCGAGCCAACGTCCAAACAGAAATCAAGGATGGCGTTCTGACGGTGACGATCACGATGACGCTTCATGTCGATTTGGAATTCAACATTGTTGATGACGCGACCGATGAAATCGTTTTCTGGTCGGAGATCTTTTATCAGGATCCAACAACAAACCGTTGGTGGCAGTTCGGGCTGGTCGATGGATCGAAAACACAGCACAATTTCATCCCCATCTCGCCGCAGATCACCAAAGAAACGATGCGGATCTCCGCGTCGGGTTATGAAACGAAAGTATTTCGGCTACCCGATGAGATGGATCGAAGTAAACCGATCCGGCGCGATGTTCGCCTTAAGCCAATGCCCGACGTTGAGCTAAAAATCTTTTTGGTTGATGGTGCTCCTGCCGAAAAAGCGAAATTGACGTTTCATTATCCCAACGGATTGGATTGTCTTGAGGATCATGAAGAGCTATCTGACGCGCAGGGAATTATTACAACAAAGTTCCCCCCCAGCGCCGACATTGGGATCTTGCGCATTGAGCACACTGGTGGAATTGCCGAGTTGTCGATGAAGGAACTACTCGATGATGCGAAGCAGAATCCAGGAAAAGTGATTCGGCGTCACATACAGTTGAAAAAGTAGGTAGCGCTTTGTCCTGGATTATCATCTCCGATACATGCCTTCCATGGTGATGTCGTGCGTAGCGGAAATGCTGCGTATGAAAAACAGGGGCAACGGCAAGATGTAGCGGATGCGTTTGAGTTTGTGTGCCCGAACGGCGCTGCGCTTGGTCCGGCCTGCTTTTTCGCTAGGCCAGAATGTCATTGACCACATTCCCATGCACATCCGTCAGACGAAAATCACGGCCGGCGTGGTGGTAGGTGAGGCGTTCGTGATTCAGTCCAAGACAGTGCAGGATTGTGGCTTGAAGGTCATGGATGTGCACGGGATTTTCGGTGACGTGGAATCCGAAGTCGTCGGTCGCTCCGAAGGTCATGCCGGGTTTGACTCCGCCGCCCGCCAGCCAAACAGTAAACGCCTGCGGATGATGATCGCGGCCCGCGGCGCGGCCGAGTGACGGATTGGATTCCACCATCGGCGTGCGGCCAAATTCTCCACCCCAGACGACGAGAGTGTCGTCGAGCATGCCCTGACGTTTTAAGTCGGAAACAAGTGCTGTTGATGCCTGATCCGTATCTTTTGCGTTGTTCTGAACATTGCCTTTGACGTTGCTGTGAGCATCCCAGCCGCTGTGGAT
Source organism: Planctomycetota bacterium (assembly GCA_031429275.1). Lineage (GTDB taxonomy): Bacteria > Planctomycetota > Planctomycetia > Planctomycetales > Planctomycetaceae > SXXK01. The sequence goes on along the minus strand of JANOZG010000434.1, from coordinate 31,898 downwards.
AATGCTCACGTAACGCACGCCGCGTTGAACCATGCGACGGGCCAGCAGACAAGCTCGGGCGAAGCTCGGGGTTTGTGGCTCGCAGCCATAGAGCTTGAGTGTCTCTTCTGTTTCAGACGACAAATTCATCAGCTCAGGCGCTGACACCTGCAACCGCGCGGCCATTTCGAAGGATGCAATGCGTGTGGCAATTTCCGGATCGGATATTTTGGCCAGGCGGTGTCGATTCAGTTGATTGATGACAGAAAACGTGTCCTGTTGTACGGCTTCTGAAATCCCATTCGGCGTAGCAACATTCAGAATCGGCTCACCCTGACCGCGAAACTGCACGCCTGTGTAAACCGTCGGCAGAAAACCGCTCGACCACAGTGCCGCTCCGCCGCTGATGCCGTCTCCAGTGCTCATCACGACAAACGATGGCAAGTCGCGGGTTTCCGATCCCAGACCATACAGCAACCACGAACCGAAGCTCGGCCGCCCGGGTTGCGAGAATCCGGTGTTCATAAAAATCTGCGCTGGTGCATGATTGAATTGATCGGTGTGCATGGATCGCACAAGGCAGATGTCGTCTACGATGGATGACAGATGCGGCATGGCAGAAGAAATTTCCGCGCCGCATTCTCCATGTTTCGCGAAATCAAACTGAGGCCCCATCACGGCTGCGTCGGGCTGAATGAATGCGTATCGCTGGCCTCCAATGACAGACGGCGGCAATGGCTTGCCACTGAGTTCTGTCAACAGCGGTTTGTTGTCGAACATCTCGAGCTGACTGGGAGCACCCGCCATGAAAAGGTGAATCACGGCCTTTGCTGCCGGATCAAAATGGGGCCGCCGCACGGCCAGCGGATCGGCGAACGACACATTAGCTGCAGCGTCATCAGATATCAGGCCAGCCAAGGCGATGGCCCCAAGACCGGTGCTGCATTGAGTCAGAAAATGACGCCGGCGCTGTTGGTGAAGCCATGTAGTGAGATGTTGCGAATTCATGTTTGGTATTCTTAAATCAATATTTATGGACTTGGGAGCTGCTCGTTTAACCCGTGGCCAACAGGCCAGGTTGTTATTCGGCCTGGCCTGTCGGTTTTGAAGTTGCGCATTTGCGACCATCACAACCCGAAACGTAAGTGAGGAATTGAGCTGTCGCGTTTTACAAGTGTTGCCGTAAATCCCTCGCTGACGCGTCGGGTTATGATAATCCCCTGTGTTTTTCGCCCGTTGATCCTCGACGGTCTTGAACAGCGCAACTTCAAAACCTGTTGGCCACGGGTTAAACGAATATGTCGACAGTCCGCCAACGCTGACAAATAACATTACGGCCTTGTTACCGCTTCATCAACACCGAATAACGCACGAGCTGCGGCCGTCCAGACCGCGCGTTCCACGATTTCTTCGTCCAGCAATTTTTGATCCGTCTCCACAGAGTTCATCAACTGCCGAACCAATGCTGGATTCTGCTGGAACGCTGCCCTTTGTTTCATCACGAATTCCGTAAGCGATGTAAGTTCGTCCTGATCCGGTTTGCGAGTCAGCAGCTGGCGAAACAGCTGCGTAATTCTTGCTTCATCAAAGGTTAGAGTCGCGTTCTCCAGAATGTGTTTGCTGGCGGCTACAGCCATATCGACAAACATCAGGTCGTTGAGCGACGTCAGTGCCTGCAATGGCGTGTTCGATCGATTGCGATTGGCGATGCAGGCTTCTCCGCTGAGTCCATCAAATGTAGTGATCATGGCAAACGGTGCCGTGCGCTTGATATGCGTGTATATGCTGCGGCGGTAGCGATCCTCCCCGGCGTTAGCATTCCAGCCTGGGCCTCCAAAGGCGACTTCGGTAACTCCTTTCGGTTGAAGCGGACGAACCGGAACGCCGCCGCGTTTGAGAGATAACGTGCCGGATGCTTGTAACATGGAATCTCGTACGATCTCCGCTTCCAGTCGCAGTCGCGGCACGAATGTGAGCAGACGATTTTCCGGATCGACGGCAGCCGCATCGGACCGGTACGCAGACGATTGCCGGTACGCGGCACTTGTGACGATCCGGCGATGCAGCTGCTTCACCGACCACTGATCGTCAGTCATGAAAGTGACCGCCAGCCAGTCGAGCAACTCCGGATGATCGGGCGGACTTCCCTGCATTCCAAAGTCATCCACGGTCGCCACGATGCCTCGACCAAAGAAGGCCGCCCATTGGCGATTCACGACCACGCGAGCGGTGAGTGGATTCTCCGGCCTGATCAACCACTTCGCAAAACCAAGGCGATTTTTCGGCAACTCCGCAGGCCATTCATGCAGGATTTGCGGCGGGCCGGGTTCAACCTGTTCCTTTGGTTGCAAATATTCGCCGCGATGGTGGCGATAAGTTTCACGCGAATGATCGACCGGACGTTCCTGCATCACGAGAGTCTCTGGGACTGACGGCCGCATTCGGAGCTTGCGAATGCGTTCGACTTCACCAGCAAGTTGCCGTGCTGACATCAGGAACTGATTCCGCAGTGTGTCACGATCCGTTGCCGATAACTGTTCATCCGGCAGAAGCAACAATCGCTCGACGTCATCCGAATAATCCCGCGCCGCGATCGTCTTTTCTGCTGACGCTGCTGAAAACCGAAAGCGGCCCAGTGAACTCGCGAAATGCCGTCCAAACGTCATCTGTACTTGCAACGAGCTGCCAGCCGGAACAGGATTCTTCAACACGAAGACGGCCACATGCCGTTCGCCCTGACGGTCGTGCACAGCCCAGCCGGATTGCACGTCACCATCGATCGCCATCGCGGCCGCCGCCGGATTGTTGCCGAATCGGTTTTTAGAATAGGTCTCCGTTGCGGACGCGAATGAGAATTCCGACACCTCTGACTTGGCATGTAGCTCGGTCAGATAGAAGTCGCCCAAGGTGCCTTCGTAATAGGTGGAACCGGGCCCCCGCGCGGGAAGTCGCTCATCGGGCAACGCCTCAAGGCGTAGCGCTGTGATTGGTGCATCGATCGCCGCTAGTGTCACGTAATAGTCGTCTCGCTTTGCAGTATCACCGGATGCAAAGATTGAATGATCCGGCTGGATCGTGAGCGTTGGCAACGACGCGTGAGCTTCAACAGGTTTCATAATTTGCCATGAGACCGCGTTCGTTCGTTCGGCCTGCAGCCATGTCGCGAATCCGTCCTCAATCTCTCGTTCTCGCCGCTCTATACCTTCTTCCTGCGACGAGGAACGCACTGGCTGAACATGAAACTCGCCAATTGTATGCTGCTGGCCGAATTTCTGAATCAGCGTGATGCGAAGTCGCCAGGTCGATGTTTCAGGCTGTGCTGCACGATTCGCCGCAGCTGCAACTGCCGTATTAAAAGCATTCATATCGAGTTCAAACGTCGCCTCCACCGTCCTCGGCACTCCATCGGGGCCATGAATACCCCATCCAGAATCGACGTTGGAATCAAACGCCTTCTCCAATTCATAACCAGTTTGTTGAACTGAAGACTTGGCAGACTTAACGGGCAATACGACGCCAAATTTCTCATCCAGCGGCGTGTCCTTGCTGTTAGTCGCAACGGGAAAAGCGGTGAAGGAAATATCGCTGAGCACAAAGTTGCCGCCGTCGGAGTTTCCGGGGCCCGGTCGGCCTTTTCCAGTTCGAAGAGAGAGCTTCACTTTGTCGAAGTTGGCATCATCCACATCCAAATCAACGACATAAGTAGCAGTGTCATTCTCTTTCTTCGCCGGCGCGAACCACTGTTCGGGCAAAGTCCGGATGGGCCGCGCTTTATCTTTCTCGCTTGGCTGCGAAGCGGACCATGCATGTGAAGTGGCAGATACGACTTGATATGGAATGTCGTGGGCATCGCTTACAGGCCATTTCTCCAGCAGTTCGCGTTGAAGTTTGTCAGCCTGCTGTCGATTCGTCTGCCAGCGACTTTCGAAGTCTTCGCCAGGTAACTCCAGTGACGGCTCGTCAGCATTGTTCAGAAATGCCATCAACTGGTAATAGTCACGATGCGTAATCGGATCATACTTATGCGTATGGCATTGAGCGCAGCCAGTCGTCAGTCCAAGCCATGTAGTGCCGGTCGTGGCGACTCGATCCGTCATCGCGTGGAAACGAAACTCCAGCGGATCGATGCCACCTTCTTCATTCAGCATCGTGTTGCGATGAAATCCTGTCGCTATCCGCTGTGACTGAGTCGCATCGGGCAGCATGTCCCCGGCAAGTTGCTCAATAGTAAAGTGATCAAACGGCATGTCGGCGTTGATCGCATTGATGACCCAGTCACGATACGGCCAGATCGAACGCTCTCGGTCTTTTTCATAGCCGTTGGTATCTGCGTATCGCGCCAGATCCAGCCAGCGACGAGCCCAGCGTTCGCCGTATTCCGGTCTCGACAACAGATCATCAACCAGTGCCTGCCATGCCGTATCGTCAATGCCACCGGAGTTTAAAGTTTCGTCCTTTGGTGCTTCACGCAGCAGTCGAGTCGCCCATGCGTCTGCTTCTTCAACCGACGGAGGCAGTCCAATCAGATCAAGATAGACTCGACGAATCAGCGTGTACACGTCGGCCTGCGACGATGGAAGCAGCTGACTTTTCAACTGAGCCTGCCCAAGAAACCGATCAATTTCGTTCCGTGGCCAACCTGCGACTTGCGGCATTTTGACTTCAGGCACGGCAGGTTTCGTTGGTCGCACAAAGGCCCAGTGCTGATTCCATGTGGCTCCGGCATTCACCCATGCGATCAGAAGTTGACGCTGCTCATCGCTGAGCGTTTTCTTGGCACCCGGCGGCGGCATCTGAACGTCGGGATCTGATGACACTATCCGTTTCACGATTTCGCTGACTGCAGCATCTCCACGCTTGACGATGGCAACCCCATCGCGGACCTGAAACAGTCCGTCCTCCGTATCCAACCTCAAATCGGCCTCGCGCGACAATTCATCGGGGCCGTGACAGGTGAAACAGACGTTGCTCAGAATAGGGCGAATGTCGCGAGAAAAGTTGATTTCGCGGGACGCACTTGCAGAATCCTGAGCGTTCGTAATTGCATCGTTATCAATTGCGCCGAAGGCACCGATTAGCAGTAAGACCAAACGGGCAATTTTTCTACGGTGCATCATCCAATTTAACTCCATGACACTTGGTACCTTGTGTGTCGTAGAGCGTAATCGAAAACGGTCAAGAATTCTCTACCAGACCCTAAGAGTCTCGTTTGGCGAGTTTCCGCCGGATATTGGAACGGACCAGCAAGCTCGCTGGTCCCACCCCACGAATTCAGCTTGTTCAAACCAAATTTTTCGTTTATGGCCACGGAGCTGGAACCGTACCGTCCAGTGCCGCATCTAACTCTCGCTTCAATTTCTTTGACAGCTTCGCGTCGGTCACAAATCCCTTCAGCTTTTTAGCTGCTTCTTTGGCTTCGTCAACGCGATCGGTCTTGACCAGGATAGCGACCAGTGTCGCAGCTTCATTGACAACCTTCTTGTCAACGAAATCTTGATGCGCCTTGCCGAACCGCTTAGTCATCGTCAAGCCTTGAGCGTAGCTCTCACCGATCCGCTCAACATCTGCTTCCGGGTCAATGTACTTGCCACACAACTCGTACTCCTTATGCTTGATCAATGCTGGCTCTGAAATGCCATACACCGTTTTGGCGTCTTCCTCAGATGCTTCATTCAGCCACTTAAACACCTCGACGGTCCGTTCATCCTGCCTCAGTGTATTGTTCAGCGAAGTGAATTCCTGGAAGTCTTCAAACCGAACTCGAATACGATTTTCGTCCCGGATCTTTTTCTCTACTTCGTCACGTATCGAAATCAGTTTTTCGAGTGCTGGGGGATATTTTTCGCCAAGCTCCAGCCAATTGCTGAGTGCGAACGAGAGTCGAACTCCAGTGTGCCCGGGCTGTAGCTTGAGTGCGTTTTCGTGATACCAGATTTGTTTAGCCAGCGCGATCTCGTACCTTCCAGCATCGGCATCAGCTGCCGCTTCATGCATAATCGCGGAAGGATCTGGATTTTCAGGCGGCGTCCATTCGTCGCCCTGAACAATCACTGCCGAAAGCAGACTTAAACTTACCAACATAGCACGCATGGGTTTAACCTTTCGAAGAATCAACGGCTAATGAACGCAGCAACATTTCATACAAACAACGCATTTGATTCGCGTCAGCCTCGGATTGCCGAGCTTCAAGTTCCTCCTGACAGACTGCCAGTGCGTTGAAGAACAATTCCGGCGGGGCACTTTCTCGCAATGCTTGCACTTCGTCGAGTGCGGCGATGAATTCAGGATCGATGGTCGCACCGGAACCTGTGAGGACTTCTGTCGCATTGTCGTTCAAAGAATCATCACCGCCTGTGAAGAATAGACTCACGAAGCCAAGGAGACATGCAGCGACAGACGCCACAACTCCAATCATCTGCGATGCGTTTCGATTTGGTTTAGCAACCGCCACAGCCAAGGTGGCAGCTCGTTGTGAACGATCAAATGTCTCCATGGCTTGCTGCATAAGTTCGTCTCGGTGTGTTTCGCACAACGAGTCATCAAACTGCGATGCACTCAGCAGTTCGTCGAAGAATTTCTGTTCTACATTCTGCAATTCATCTGAATTCATAGTCGTTCCCCATTTCGCCTCGAAGTTCCTCAATCGCCCGGCTGGTCGCGGTCCGAGCAGTTCCGGTTGAGATATTCAAAATCACAGCGATGTCTTCGTAAGACAGGCCGGAAACAAATCGCAGAGTAACCAGCGACTGAGCGCGATGACCAAGTTTCAAAATGGCGGCCTGCAACGCGTCATGTTCCGTTTGATCGTGGATGTTTTCGACGCTTGAATCATTTCGCAGTTGAACGGAGTTTCCAGCATCTGCCAAAAGTGCCGTGCGCCGCATCGTCTTACGGCAATCCGCGTTAATCTCGTTGGTTGCGATCATAAAGACCCAGCGGCGAAATTCCTCAAATGTCGCCCCGGCGAAACTCGCCATGCTGCCAGCGACATTTAGAAACACCATCGAAGTGATATCTTCTGCCAGATTCCGATTTCCGGACCTGCGGAGGCAGTAACGAAAAACGGGCGGATAGATCATGTTGTAAAGTTCGCCGAAAGCCTCCCGCTCCGTGCGAGCCCGAATGATCAGGTCGTCAGCATTCGAGTCGCAGTTTGTGGGTTGCATGTTCGTCATTTCGAAGAGATCAATGCGCGAGACTGCGAAAAGTTACATGGTTTGTTGCTCTTTTTCAGCGGATGGTCAATTTGGATTCCTTCTATTACACCATAACCCTGAAACAAAAAGCGGCGAGCGGCTGGGCGTCATCGTTTTGTGTAAATCAGCGAGCACAAGGAGCGCGCTAGCAACGCCGATATCGCTGATTCTACAGCCGTTCGTCCATAAGCGTCGAGCAAGTCGGCACTCGACGTCATCAGCATCATCGTTCTCGCAGCGCGCTGATAATGTTCAGTCGCACGGCACGGATGGCTGGGAGGATGCCGCCGAGGAGCCCCATGATCAGAGCAAGCAGGACGCCTTGAGTCAGCACACGCGGGCCGAAGCGGAAGGAAAATGTGATTTCGCTGAACTGATTCATCGTTCCAGTTGAGAGTCCGTTAAATGGCAACGTAGCAAGGCATCCCACAAGACCACCGAGCAGACACAGGACGACAGCTTCAAACAGAAATGACACCAGGATGCTGCCCCGTGGAAATCCGAGTGCTCGCAGAGTTCCAATTTCCCGCGCGCGACTGGCAACGGCCGCATACATCGTGTTGGCGGCCGCAAACATGGCTCCGAAAATCAGAAAGCCAGCGATGATATAGCCGATGTACTGGATCGCATTCGCCTGGTTCATTTGGTCTTCGAAGTATTTTGTTTCACGAATCGCATTCAATTGAAACCGCTTGTCATCCGCCAGCAGGGCGATCAGCGAATCACGCTGTTCAGGCGACTCGGCCCGCAAACAAATTGAGCTTACGGCTGCGGGAGTCTTTCGCGCGATTGTCAAGTCACGCAGATCCGTCCAGACTTCCGATTCCGCAGCGCTGCCAGCGGCTTCGTAGTAGCCGACGATTTCGAAAAACTGGCGATTCACTTCCAGCTTCTCACCGATTGCCAGGTTTTCAAATCGAGCCGCCATGCTGCGGCTGGTCAACGCTTCAAACTTTCCAGGCTCAATGTCGCGGCCTTGCACTATTTTGAAATCCGGCCGCAATGTACGACCCACATTTTCCAGTCCACGAACAATAAGATTGACAGTGCCGCCATTATTGCGGCGAGGCTTCGTGAGGATTGTCACAAATTCTACCGAACACTGCGGTTGCCCTTGCTCATCTTTTGCGATGCCGGGCAACGACGCAACCTCACGTGCCACTTTCTGTTCGACACCGCTGCTGATTTCATCCGTCGCACCTTTCCGGACGACGATCAAATCCAGTTCATGACCAGTCACTTGTAGCGCGTATTGCAGGCCGTCGGTGAGTCCAAAGGACAGCACGGAGGCCCAAACGACAAGCCCGGTACTCAACACCGTCATCAGTGTTGTCATCCAGCGAACGCGAAGGTTGCGAAGATTATATTTGGCAGGAATCATGACTCAGCGACTTTGATCAGAAGATTGATGCGAAGAGGTGTTCGATGGGGATAGGAAATCAGGCCGGCGAGGGATGTCAATCTCCTGATTGATTGCGTCGTCCGCATCGCAATCAGTGGATCCACATCCACCGCTCGGCGAAAATGAATATTCAGGCAATGCGTCGAAGACCATCAATCACAGACATTTGAGCAGCCTGAATCGCCGGCACGATTCCACTGATCAATCCAAGAAGTGCTGCGGCAATCAGACCATAACTGACCCACGGGCCAAGCATTTCGACAACGGTGAACGGAAAGAACTGCGGCATGACACTGTTCATGCCCTGCAAAAACAGGCACCCCATACCGACTCCCAGAAAGCCCCCCAGCATCGCGATAACGCAGGCTTCACCGAGCACCATAAGCAGGACTCGCCGCCTCGGAAATCCGATCGCCTTGAGCACAGCAATCTCAGTCACACGTTCCCGCATGGCCATCGCCATGGAATTCGCTGTTACAAGCGACAGAGAGAACACAACGGCGAGTCCGATGTTGCGAATCAGAATCTGCACATTCCCCAGCATGTCCACAAACATCTGAGCGAATGCAGCTTCCGTCTGACTGCGAGTCGGCGTATCGGAGCTGCCGAATTTTTCATCGATGGCATGGATTGCAGCAGGAATCGAACCGGCATCCGAGATCCTGGCGAAGATCGTTCCGGCATTGTCGATGTTTGGATAATTCTGTTGCTTCAAGCCTTCGTTGAGATAGTCCCAGTGAAAGTAAAGCGAATCCGTATTCTTGGGTGAATCAAAAATGCCGCTGATTTCGAGATCCAGATCAAATGGGTAGATGTTGCCTTTCAGCGGGACGCGGTCGCCAACCTTCCAGCCACGCCGTTCTGCAATTCTGCGATCAAGCACGCAGCCTTGTCGATTGTTTTTAAAGGCTTCCACCTGCTCTGGCGGAATCGTAAATTCTGGCCAGACGTTAAAGACCTGATTGGGGTCCGTTGCAAACTGAGCGAACGGCATTTGCTCATCCTGGTAAGAACCACCGTACCAGGCAAACGGCACAGCAGCCTCAACAAACTTTGCCGCACGCACATCATCAACGGACGAAATTGGCAGCTTTCCGCTGAACCCTTGAATATTCATCACGACGATACGGTTGGCCTGAGCAGCTCCATTCTTCCAGGTTTCCTGAGACGCCAGAAAACCGTATAGCACCGTCATCAACGCGAGACTGAAACCCACTGACAGAACCGTCAACAGACTGCGAACCGGATTGCGGCGGATGTTTCTCCAAATGTATTTCAGGGTATTCATCGAGAGAACTCCTTAGCGCGGGTCTGGTTAACCTCGGCAACCAGTAAACCCTTCTCAAGGTGAAGTATCCGCTTGGCACGAGCCGCTGCATTGGGATCGTGTGTCACCATCACAATGGTCTTTTGGAATTCGGTATTCAGCCGGTGCATCAGTTCCAGAATCTCTGTCGCCGACTTCGCATCGAGGTCACCGGTCGGTTCATCGGCGACCAACAGTGTTGGATCCGTAACGATCGCACGAGCAATCGCGACACGCTGTTCCTGGCCGCCCGAAAGCTGTCGCGGATAGTGCGACATGCGATCCTGAAGTCCGACCACCTCAAGAGAGGCTTTCACGTGATCGTCACGTTCGCGGCGTGATAACGACGTCAAGGTGAGCGGCAGCTCCACGTTCTCGTAGGCCGTCAGGACCGGGATCAGATTGTACATCTGAAAGATGAACCCGACGTGCCTTGAACGCCACTTGGCAAGTTCGCCTTCGGAGGATTTCCCAAGGTTCTGACCGCAGACGATCACATCACCGGAAGTAGGCCGATCCAGTCCCGCGATGAGATTCAGCAGGGTTGTCTTACCGGAGCCGGACGGTCCCATGAGTGCAAGATAATCGCCTTCAGACAACTGCAGATTGATTCCACTCAAAACCGGAATCGTCAATTTGTCACGATGAAATTCCTTGCACACTTCACTCACAACAACAACCGGTTCGCTGGCATTTGAATTCGACACGCACAAACTCCTGTTTCAATTCTCTACTGAGCCGTCTTCACAATCATGCCCTCTTTGAACTCTTTGGGAGGACTGACAACGACTTTCTCGCCACCGCTCAGGCCACGCAGGATCTCTGAACGATCTTCTTTCTTTTCGCCAGCCTGAACCACGACTCTCTGCAATCGATCTTCGCTGGTCAAAACCCACACAAAGTCTTCGCTGCCAGCCGTGTGCAAAGCATCATTGGGGCAGAAAATTCTGGGCTGTTCGCTCTGAGTATTCTCTTCAGTCGTGTCCTTTTCGGCAGACAAGAAGTAAACGGTACTGCTCATATCCGGAAACAGACGCTCGTCCGCATCCAGGATTTCGACTTTCACTTTAACTGTCGCTCGAGCTCTGTCACCCATTGGGATGATCTTGCGAACCTTGCCTCGATACCGGCGGTCAGGTACAGCATCCACCGCAACTTCAACCTGTTGTTCGGTGCGGATACGACTGATGAAATCTTCCTTTACATCACATTCAACTTCAAGATGTTCAAGGTCCGCAATCGTGACAACTGAACCGCGTCCCGAAGCTTCCCCCATACCTCCCGGCATGATTGACTCGCCAAGCTCAGCATCCTTGGAAATCACCGTGCCGGCAAATGGTGCGCGGACGAACATGTTTTCCCGCTGCTGCCTGGATTCCTGAATGCGTGCTTCGGCCAGCTGAAGTGCGGCTTCAAGTGAAACCTTGCGAGCTACCGCAGCAGCATGCTGAAATCTCGCTGTATCATATTCCGCCGGAGTCATCGCTTTTGCGGCAAGTGATTTTTCAGCACGCTCCAGATCTTTTTGAGTTCGCTGGATCTCAACATCCTGCTCCAGCAATTCGCTGCGTGATCGAGCGGCCGTGGCTTCGACAGCAGCGAGTGATGCATCCATGTCTGCATGCTCAAGGATTGCCAGAACGTCATTGGCACTGACTTTACTGCCTTCTTCGACATTGATTTGCTGAATTCGCCCTGTTGCGCGTGCTCCGATGCGAGCTTGCTGACGAGACTGAATGTAACCAGTGGCCACAACCGTCGCATCTGCCGAACGGCCTGTTTCAACACTCACGATCGACACTCGAACTTCAAGCTTGGGACGCACGGCCTCAAGCATACGATCGATATTCGGTAGCCAGCCTTTGGACTGCGCAAGAAAACCGATTCCCCCGAACAACGCCAGCAGCACTCCGACATAAACGACCAACCGAATCAGACGCCCCAAAAACGACGGTTGAGGTGGCCCTTCATCGCGCCGGATGCGAAGTCGTGAAATCGCGTCACTTGAGGTGTTCTGGCTGGCGGCGGTCATAAGACTCTGCAATAACTTTCCGGGATGTCGCAAACGTATGATGCTTCCGCAGATCGTAACGTACGACAGGCCCGTCGCAATCCAAAATAAGGGTGCAAACGTGACGATTTTGCAAGGCACTCGGAAACGTCCACCGAAATTGACCAACCTTCGACTCAGGCGCCTTCGCCAATTCAAAGAAACAACGAAGACCTTGAGAATATCGGCTTAATCTCACCGAAACAGCGAATGTCCAGATGTCGTTTTTCTCTGCACACCGGCTATGATTCGGACAACATTCAAGGTCCCGTGTCTGCCATGGAAGTTGTTGAAATATGAGTACCGAAAATCCTTTCGTCCCTGAGCCAACGATGTCAACCTCCTCCCCCGCGGGAACCATCTTACGATGGTGGCCTGCAGCATTCCTGCTGGCAGTGATGGCGGGAATGAAGCTCATCGTGCTGGCGTTTGAAGCGCCACGGTTTTCAGTGATCATGATCAGCTTCATGGGGCCAGCAGCCATCAGTGTCGTTATTCTGATGTGGTGGTTGTTCGCCAGTCGCGCATCGTTGAAGGAAAAACTGGTCGGACTGGGTGGGGCCGTCTGTGCTGCAGTGATCGCAGCGTTGTGTCTGCACTTTTCGATGAAGGGGATGAGCTTTGCTCTGTATGTTTTACCAACTGGCTCTGCAATCTTTGCCCTGGCATTGATACTGCTTGCGAATCGCCCGAAGCTGCGACTTCCGGTGGCGCTCGTGGCGACAACGATTGGTTTTGGAGGCTGGGAACTTGTGCAGATGCACGGAGTCACCGGAAAATTCAGCCCGGTATTTTCATGGCGATGGTCGCCAACAGCGGAACAGGAATACCTGAAGAGTCTGGCGGATCAGAATTCTGACTCCAAAAACGAACCTGCCAATCCTGGCGAAATCATCACTCGCGCGTCGGCGCCATGGTCTGATTTCCGAGGCCCGAATCGAGATAGTAATCTGCCAGGTGTGACGCTCGCCGAAGACTGGACATCGGCGCCACCAAAGCTGGCATGGAAGACGAAAATCGGTCCAGGATGGTCATCGTTCACCGTGGCTGGAAATCGATTATTTACTCAGGAACAACGGGGCGACAACGAAGCGATTGTCTGTCTTGATGCGGAGAGCGGCAAGACACTCTGGGCGCATGAATATCCCAGTCGCTTCTGGGAATCCGTAGCCGGTGCTGGCCCGCGTGCAACTCCCACAATCGGAGACGAAAGCCTGTTCGCTCTGGGAGCGAATGGAAACTTATTCTGCCTGAATCCGTTGAATGGAGAAGTGATTTGGCAGCGTGATATTCAAGTCGATGGCGATTGCAAACCGCCGCAGTGGGGGTTTGCAGCATCACCACTCATTCAAAAAGGGATCGTGATTGTTCATGCAGGCGGCGCAGAAAAAAACGGCGTCCTTGCTTACGACGCAAAGACTGGCGAACCGCGATGGACGGCAGCGTCCGGAAATCATAGTTACTGTTCAGCTCAGCGTGGCAGTTTCGACGGTGTTGAGGGCATTCTGATGTCGACAAATCTTGGCCTTCAGTTTCTAAATGCCGACGATGGCTCCACGATATGGAATCACGAATGGTCCGTCGAGAACTACCGTGCGATTCAACCGCTGGTGAAAGGCAACACAATCTACCTCGGAACCAGTCTTGGCGTTGGCACTCGCAAGATCACTATCAAGCATGACGCTGAGACTTGGAAGATCGATCAGAGCTGGACATCGCTCGACATGAAACCAGACTTCAACGACTTCGTTGAATATCAGAATCACATCTACGGCTTCGACGGCAACATTTTCGCCTGCGTGGATTGTGAGACTGGCAAACGCCAATGGAAAAAAGGCCGCTACGGCAACGGTCAGGTCGTGTTGCTGTCCGATGCCGGACAACTGCTGATTGTGACCGAATTCGGCGACATCGTTTTGGTGAAAGCCGATCCTCATAAGCTGATCGAACTCGGCCGTGTCCCGGCGATCGAAGGCAAAACATGGAATCACCCAGTGCTTGTTGGTGATCGACTCTATCTCCGCAATGGCGAAGAAGCGGCGTGCTTTCAACTTGCGACGAGCGAAGACCAAGCATCAAAATAGAATAGATCTTTCGACCTTAAAGTCTCATTCTGCTCGCATAATGCGCAAAACGGCAAAAAATCCCGCTCGGGAAAAATCGGCTTGACGAATCAGCGAATGTGGCCTAATGTTCCCGATCGGGACAATTTTTGCGATCTGCGGTTTGATCGCCACAAATATTCCCGATCGGGATTACCTCAATGGTCAAGGTCGATAGTGCAGGTCAAATCGGTCAGCTCGTTCGCCAAAGGCGAAAAGAAGCTGGCATGACGCTAAAAGACGCAGCCGCGCTGGCAGGCGTTGGCGTTCGCTTTCTGTCGGAACTGGAACGTGGCAAACCCACGTTGCAACTCGGATTAGCGATCAGCGTGTTGCAGCTTTTTGGACTGGAACTGCATGTGGCACAACGAGGTAATCAGCGTGGCTGAGACCTTATTCGTGCATTATCAGCGACACACGGTGGGGGAACTGACGCTGGGCGCTTCCGGGTTCATCGAGTTTCAATATCGATCGGAGTGGCAGCGGAATCCGGATGCGTTTCCTGTTTCAATCTCCCTTCCTCTGGACGGCAACTTTGACGCTCTGGCCAGCCATAATTTTTTCGTGAACCTGCTTCCGGAAGCGAATGTTCGCGTGCAGATTTGTCAATCACTGCAGATCTCACAAGGCAACGATTTTGAACTCCTGAAGGCCATCGGCGGAGACTGCGCCGGGGCTCTGGCGATTACATTGTCGGATGCAGCGGTGACTCAGGATCAGCGCTACGAAGCCGTAAGTGAACGCCAGCTTGCCGACTGGTCTGTCGGAACACCAAATGCGTTTTCCGCAGTCACGGGCCAGGATGAAGTTCGCCTTTCGCTCGCGGGTGCTCAGGACAAGCTGCCCGTGCATCTTCAGGACGACGGCATCTTTATCCCACTCGGTAATACACCCAGCACATCGCTGATGAAATTCGCTTCGCCTATTTATTCGCATCTGCCAGAGAATGAAACGTTTGTCTCAATGCTGGCACGTGCCGTCGGATTGCCAGTCGTGGATATTCGACTGCGTTCAACGAAGCGAGCGGCGATTGCTGTCATCGCTCGCTACGACCGAGTCCTTGAAAACGGTAACCATCGGCGTCTGCATCAGGAAGATTTCTGCCAGGCCCTGGGAATCGGCGCAGCCCGCAAATACGAAAAAGAAGGTGGGCCAAGCCTGCGGCAATGTGCAGAAGTCATTCGCCACCATACGTCTTTTCCGCTGATTGAACTTCAGAAGCTGATGCATTGGACGCTATTCAATCTGCTTGTCGGAAACGCTGATGCTCACGGGAAAAATCTGTCACTGTTGTACGTCGATCGACGCCGTCTGCAACTGGCACCTTTTTATGATCTTGTCTGTACTCGAAACTACAAGAACATTTCGCGTCACCTCGCGATGAGCCTGGGCGGCGTGACTGACCCGGACCAGATCGGAGCAAAACAACTGCACTCAATGGCCGACGATCTGGGCGTGCGGGCGACTGTAGTAACGAAGGCCGTGAGCACCCTGAGTGACCAGCTTCATCAGACGATACCAGAAGTTGTGACTTTCTTTGCGGATACCTTCGGACCATCGCCGGTCCTGGAGCGAATACCAATCATCGTCCGCAAACAACTCCGCCGCCTAAAGACAACGATTCAAAGATGATTGCAGCTCTCATGAATTAACTGCGAGAATTCACCTGTACAGATGAATTCATCTTTACTCCCAGCGCTTGAGCATCAGGAGTAATCCCTAAAACAGAACTATCAAATTACCTCAACCACTTGATTTGACAGACATCACAATCTCCCTTATCGTTACACACTGCCCTGTCTTGTCTACTTGCGTTGTTTGCGTGGGTTTAGGGGTAAAAACTAAACAAATGGGAGGTTTGTAATGAAGTTTGCTCGTTTTGCATGTCTAGGTGCTTTGGTTGGTATGATGACTCTCGGAAACGTGTCTGAAGCTGGCTTGTTCGGCGGATCATACGGTTCACATGGCAGTTCAGTCGAATCTTGTGCGTCTTCCGGCGACTTGGCATCAAGCGGATCTCACGGGTCACATGGAGCACGCCGTGCACGCCGCGCAGCTGCTTCACACGGATCAACAGGCTCAGCGTCTTCCGGTGGATCAACTGGATCATACGAATCATCTGCTTCCAGCGGTGGTTCTTCAGGTGGTCGCGTTCGTACACCACGTACACCTCGCGCACATCGTGGTTCACACGGCTCAACTGGCTCTTACGGCTCATTGTCATCTGGCGGCTCTTCAGCATGGTAGTTGCCATTGCGGCCTCGTAGACGAGGTCGTCCAAGAGACTGGAATTCAAGAAACGTCAACAGGTCGCCAGTAATTCTGGATTACCGCTGGCGTTTCTTTGCATTCTGCTATTACAAATGCTGAGCCACGGATGTCGTTCCCAATTCGTTTGCCGGTCGCGACAGGATTACGCGATCGTCGGGCAATCTGGTTTAGGTCATGAACCGCGCTGATGGTTGGTGGAAATCTAAAACTCTTTCGCAAGTTCGGCTACATGCTGCTCAGTTTGTGGCTCATGTTTCACGTCTTTGCGGTCTTCATCTCTCCGGCCGCCATGCCGCCTTCGTCACCGTTGCTTGAAGACGGACATAAGATTGCCCTGCCTTACAACGAGGCTCTTTTCCTGAATCATGGCTATCACTTTTTCGCGCCTGATCCGGGCCCCAGCACTCTGATTGGATGGGAAATTCCACGTAAGGACGAAGCACCACTCGTGGGCCGATTTCCAGATGTCTCCATTCGCCCCCGGTTGCTCTATCATCGCTACTTCATGTTGGCGGAAAACGTCTGGGCCTTTGATGACGAGACGCAGAAAGAAATGCTGAAAGCTTACGCTCGGCATTTTACAGGACATTATGGCGGAGAGACGATTTCTCTGATCCGAGTCAGTCATGAACCGTCATCAATTCTACGTCTTCAGGCAGGCGGAAGACTCGATGATCCTGACACGTTTCAGCATGAGCCCCTCGGTGAATTTGATTTCTCCGGGAACCCAGTTGAATCGGATTCCTCAGTGGCTCACAACTTCTGAGAGGATGCTTCAATGCCTGAAAGAATCCGCTCGAACCCGCTGTTTAGCGTGATCGATCTTATCCGAACCACTGTAGATCAGGTCGCTTCTGCATGGCACCGATTCTGGTTCGAACCACTCGACCCACTGATGATTGGCTTGATGCGGCTGCTGACGGGCTGGTTATTGTTTTACAATCTGCTCACATGGTCCTTGCAGCTCGAGACATTCTTCGGGCACCACGGGGTTCAGCCGCTTGAAGCCGTCAAACGCGTGTATGAATCACGTTTTGTGTTTTCATTCTGGTTCTGGCTGGACGAACAGTATTTATGGCCCGCGCATATTGTCTGCGTGATCATTGCGGCCATGTTTTGCGTCGGTGCTGCAACGCGAGGAACTTCAATATTGTCGTTCCTGATTACGATTTCGTATTCGCAACGCGTGCCCGTTGCAAATTTCGGATTCGACCAGATCCTTGGAATGATGTGCCTCTATTTGGCGATCGCCCCAAGCGGCGCTGCGGTGTCAACAGACAATCTTATTCGCAAATGGTGGTGTCGCAGAAAAGGCGTTGCTACGGACACAGCTCCTGTTCGATATGCGTCAGCTCGCATGGCCAGCCGTTTGATCCAGCTGCACTTGTGCGCCATCTATTTCTGGGCGGGGTTTTCCAAGCTGAAGGGCCCAACATGGTGGACGGGTGAAGCGATGTGGAATGTCATCGCCAATCAGGAATATCAGACTCTTGACCTTACCTGGATGGCATGGGTGCCATGGCTGCCATTTCTGATCGCGCACATTACGATCGCGTGGGAGACATCGTTCATTCTGCTGGTCTGGAATCACAGGCTGCGGCCTTTGGTTTTGGCAGTGGGAACGGCAATGCATTTCGGCATTGGAGCCTTCCTGGGAATGTGGACATTCGGACTCATCATGACATTCGCTTATCTGTCATTTTCTGATCCGGAGATCTGGAGGTCACGACTCTCTCGGCTAAGAAATCGTCTTAAGTCCGACAAGACCTCAGCTTCCCTTGCTGGTGCTGCCGATGCCCCGTCATCCGCATTCCCAATCAAGGCGTTGCAGGTTGATCACAGGCATACAGAAATCACGCCTCGCACTGCCGTGACCACGTTGAAGGTGGCAACTAGGCAAGTTCCTCAACGTATTCACCCTGTTTCGATGCCGACGCCCATGAACAGCGTCCTGGTCATCGCGATTGATGACCAGCATCGCACTGCCCTGCGAGAACATTTTCGAGGCCATGGATTGGATTGTCGCGCCGTCGATAGTGGCGAACGAGCGATGCATTTGCTGAATCGCCAGAAGTGCTCTGCCGTCGTGGTCCACGGCAGCGGGTATTTTGGAACCGATCCGCTGACTCTGGTCTGCGATCTGATCGACTATGGAAATATGCCTTTGCTGATCCTGCTGACACCAAATCAGGCGTCACTCATGACGCATTTTAACGCTATGCCAAATGTCGCATGCTGCATGTTGCCAGCATCACTCCGCGAAATCCGCAGTTCCCTCGAAACACTGATCGCCCGAGGCGGTAACAGCCTCTCCGAATAGATTCCTTCAAACCAAAAGCATTTGCAAAACAATCTGCCATGAATCTCTACCCGCAATCCGTGTCCCGAATCTGTTGGATATCAACAACCTGCCTGGTGTTTGTGCTGGCTGGCTGTGCGAGAAGCCCCGATTCTCCGGAGGTAATGCTTGAACGTGCAAGGATTTTGATGGCGCAAGACCAGACAGCCAACGCGATTCCACTTCTTGACCGCGTGATTGAAGCATCACCCCAGAACTCGGAAGCATTCTTTCAGCGCGGGGTCGCTTACGAAAATCTCGAACTTGCTGAGAAGGCCCTGGCAGACTACGACACTTGCCTGAAACTGGATGAGTTTCGCACAGATGCCTTAAATAACAAAGCCGTACAACTCGCGAAACTCGATCGGTTAGACGAAGCGGTTGCGGCGTTCACGGAACTTGTCGATCTGGATCGAGAAGATTTTCTGGGATATCGAAACCGTGGCCTCTGCCGCTTTGATCAAAAGGACTATCCAGCAGCTCTTGCAGACTACAACAAGGCAATCAGACTGAATTCCGATGATGCATCTTCGTGGTTTCAGCGAGGCAATGTCCATCTTGCCATGAATACCCTGACAGAAGCGGAAAGTGACTATTCCCACGCCATCGAGCTGGACCCCGAATTCGCCAAAGCATGGATGAATCGTGGCGTGGTGAACTATCGAACCGGTAAACGAACACAGGCCGCTGAGGACCTGACAAAGGCCCAGGAACTGGATAGCAACATTGTGATTCCGGCGATCGATGTTTTCAGTGATATTGCGGAGTCCGCAGCAGCAACGGAAGCAATGCCTCAGGATAGTTGGAAAACCTGCTGCTCTCTGGCGGAGAAGGAACTTTCAGAACGAGGTTTTACGGAACTGGTCTTTGTCCGCGAGTTTCCTGATCTGCGATGTGCTGAACTTTCCGGCGAAATAGACGGTCTGCCACATATGATCCTCGTAACGTACCAACAGGCAGCCCAGTCGACCGTCACACTACCCTGCGTTGACTTTGAATCGAAGAACGGCGAAAAGCCGTTGTACGCGTTGTTAGTGCTGAAAATGCCGAATGACAGCAAACCATCATCAGATGTGATCCGATTCGATCTGAACTGGAATCCCGGCCCCAAAACCGGTGAACCGGTGATCATGAACTATGCGCTGTAACCAAACCGCTCGAGTTCGTTCGTCTCTCAAAACTGTGTATCTCGCTTGCACACAAAGCTAAGTCACGGCACTATGCCGCTGCATGGTTTTCGAACGGCAGAGAATTCGCACGATTGTGGCGCGAATCTAAAGGCCGTAATCCATCAAATGACTAATTG
Source organism: Planctomycetota bacterium (assembly GCA_031429275.1). Lineage (GTDB taxonomy): Bacteria > Planctomycetota > Planctomycetia > Planctomycetales > Planctomycetaceae > SXXK01. The sequence continues at coordinate 11,948 of JANOZG010000434.1, read as the reverse complement.
TCTGGGAGGCCTGATGAGAATTTGGACACTGGGATTGATTGTCTTGTTTCTTGCAAATCCTGCAGAATTGCAATGCGTTCTGCATGCGGATGAAACAAAGCCGGAAACACCTACCGCCGACAACGCAAAAGCGAAACCTGACGCAGAAGAAAAACCAGACTCAGAAACAAAACCCGAATCCAAAGAACCACAGGACTCGAAAGCGGAACTCCAAAAACTCCTGCGAATCGGTTCAATTGAAGATGCGGTGAAGGCACTGGAGACTGCAATCGAACAGTCACCAGACGACATCGAAATCCAGTCTCAGCGATCAACACTTGTATCTCGTTTTCTGCAGCTCAGAAAGACCGCAGAAGCCATCGATCAAGCGGAGAAACTCAACGCGTTTCAGATGCATCGGGTGCAGGACGCCACTCCGGAGCAGAACATTTCTTTCGCCATGTCCGCCCTAATGCTGAGATCTTTGTATCTTCGTGAAAACAAGTCGGCTGAAGCCGCCACGCTCGTGGAAAAGACACTTGAAGCACTGCGTGCCGCCGCGACGAAAGCTGGCAGCGACGTCTACCTGCCGACGATTGCTCAGATGATTGGTGCAACTGCACAAGGGTTCGCTCTGGAGGGAAAATATTCTGATGCGGAAGAACTCCTGAAGAGCGAATGTGCGGACCTCACGAAGAAGACCGATGCTGAACCATTTTCCGAACGCGCGATGCAGGCGTGGGTAAATTTGATGCAATCGCGAGTCACAAACGCCCGACGCGCGGAAATGGAAACAGCACAGACACTGGCCGAAGAACTTGACAACCGCGTCCTTGCAGCATTGCAGAAGAATGCCTCTTCGCCAGCTCTGCTGTCCTTATTCCTCAGCGTTCGCTCCGCAGAAGTTGGCAGACTCTATCGAGATGAACCGAAAGAAGCCCAGCAATTGCTGACAAACACAGTCGATCTTGTGGAAGCATCCGAACTGAAAGATGACACTTCGATCAAAGCAGCATTTGGTCGTTTGGAAGCTTATGAGCCGAGAATTGCTTCAGCGTTGCTCGTCCTGGAAATGATCGGCAAGCCCGCACCGAAACTCGACATCGAAGCATGGGCGCATGGTGAAGCGAAATCTCTGGACGATCTCAAAGGGAAAGTCGTTCTACTGGATTTCTGGGCCGTCTGGTGCGGCCCGTGCATTGCGACTTTTCCGCATCTCAAGGAATGGCACGAAGAGTTCCATGAAAAGGGCCTTGAAATTGTGGGCGTCACCCGTCAATACGGATATGATTGGAACAAAGAAACCGAACGCCCGGCAAAAGCGACAGAAGATGTGTCATTGGAAACAGAACAGCAAATGCTCGACAAATTCATGTCGCATCATGAGCTGCACCATGCCTCTATCATTACTCCGAAGTCGTCTACAATGCAAAAAGAATTCGGCGTAACGGGAATTCCACACGCGGTCTTGATCGACAGGCAGGGGAATGTTCGAATGATCAAAGTTGGTTCTGGACCAACGAATTCGCAGGCTCTGCACGAAATGATCGAAAAACTGCTGGCGGAATAGAAACACTCGAATTCTAGACGCGGTCGACAGAACCTATCGATCATCATTCGTGTCAAACATGGATTGCACAAAGCCATCAGCAGTGGGCTGATGGCTTCTTTCTTTCCACACTATTCAAAGTAAGAAACAATCGTACATGAGTACTCGAGTTCCATCGACAGCCCAGCTTCCTGTTGGTTTCCAGGCTTCAGGCACAACCTGCGGAATTAAGGTCAGCAAGAAATCCGACATGGCCTTGTTCGTTTCAGATCGCGATGCCACAGCCACGGGAGTCTTTACGACGAACAAAGTTTGCGGCGCTCCGGTGATTGTTTCGAAACAGCGAGTTCCCTCAACAACCGCTCGAGCTGTAATCATCAACTCCGGAAATTCGAATGCAGCCACAGGCGAACCCGGCATTCGCGACGCGAAGATGATGACGGCTGCAGTTGCCGAACAGATCGGCTGCAGTGAAGAATCCGTCAGCGTCTGCTCGACAGGTGTCATCGGCGTACCTTTACCAATGCCCGTCATTCTGAAGGGAATTCCACCCGCCGTTCAGTCGCTCGGCAATTCAGACAAGCACCTGTTGGACGCAGCAACAGCGATGATGACAACGGACACATTTCCAAAACTGACGTCTATTGATGTCGTGGTTGCTGGCGGCAACGTGCGAGTGTCCGGCGTCTGCAAAGGTGCAGCGATGATCGCGCCCAACATGGCGACGATGCTGTCCGTTGTAATGACCGACGCGAAACTCACAACGGAGCAATGTGATTCTGCACTGCGATTCGGTGTCGACCGCACGTTTAACTGCATCAGCGTCGACGGTCACATGAGCACCAGCGACACTGTTCTATTGCTGGCCAACGGGGCCTCTGGCGGGGCGCTCTCGGAAAGTGATTCTGCGAAAGTCCGCGAGGCGATTCAACAGGTCTGCCAGAAGCTGGCAACTGACATCATCCGCGACGCAGAGGGTGCCGATCATTTCATCACGATCGATGTCACTGGTCTGGAAACTCGGGACGCCGCCTATCGCATGGCCAAAGAAATAGCCGACAGCGCGCTTGTGAAAACAGCCGTCGCTGGTGGCGACCCAAACTGGGGCCGTATCGTTTCGGCAGCCGGTTATGCGAACGTCGATTTCGACACAGCGTATGTCTCACTTCACATCAACGGCATCGAAGTCTACCGCGCCGGGACACCTGTGCCGTTTGATGCTGCTGATCTTTCAAAGCAACTCAAAACAAACCGTGACGTCCATCTAAAACTCTCCGTCTCCGGTGGCCCGTGCTTCGGCAAAGAGTCCGTCCGTTTCTGGACGTCTGACCTCACTCAGGAATACGTGCGTCTGAATTCAGAATACACGACGTAATGATGCTGCTGTCTACAGCGTCAATCCGATGTGATGTTGACTCAACTGCTCGCTGCCGTCTGCGGTGATCAAATAATTGTGCTCAAATCGCATCCCGCCCTGCCCTTCGATGTAGCAGCCGGGTTCGAGTGTGATCACATCGCCAGCGATCAGCGTGTCATCGCTTTCAGAAACAAGGATCGGCGGTTCAGGATGCTCCAGAGCCAAGCCGTGACCGGCGTGATGTGCCAGTGGTCCAAAGCCGCGTGATTCCAATACCGCCGATGCGGCTTGCCAGAGATCTCGGCAGGCCACGCCGGCTTTCAGCAATACTGCCGCTGCAGCCATGGCATCGCGGCAGGCTTCGAACTGAGCGACGATCTTGTCAGACGGTGCTCCCACAGAAATCGTGTTCGTGAAATCGCTGCGATAGCCGTGAATAATCAGGCTGTAATCCAGAATAAATAGATCGCCATCCTGCAGTCTGTAATGAGTCGGCAATCCACCTGCCTTGTGCAGGGCGGCATTTGTCGCACGGAAATCGCCGTAGACGATGCAAGGGCAACCAGCAGCTTCCTGAGCGGCTCGTTGAACTTCCAGATACACTTCGAATTCCGAAACGCCCGGCTTGATCACCTCGAACGCTTGACGATGGCCAGCCTCGCCCGCTCGCATGCAGGTCTTCAGAAGATCCACTTCATCCGCATGCTTGGATCTTCGCAGCGATCGGATCAACGCGCCGAGAGTCGTCGGTTGTTCTTCATCGCTTTCCGCAAACTGCCATGCAGCGTCTTCAGCGACCATCGCGGCAACCATTTCAGACACGCCTTCAGGCTCAATCAGACCTGTATTGCCGGTCCAGACGTGTTCGATTTCCGTCAGAGCCAGGCAAAGCGCGTCGTCGCGATTTGTGACAGATTTCTTATGCGTGTACCACGGAATAATCACTTCCTGATCGACGAAATACGGAACAGTCGCCGATCTTTTTGCAAAGTTGTCTGCCAACAGAATGACCTGACCATCACGCGTCAGCAGCAACAGCGTTTTCTGATCCGCCGAAAACGTGACCGGGTTGATTCGAAAGTTGCTGAAGTACTGAACGTGCCGCGCATCGCCGATCAGAACCCATAAAATCTCGTCCGGCAGTCGCTGCCAAAGTCTCGCCTGCCGTTCCCGGCAACCCGCGTGCGTGAGCATGTGAATTTCAACCCTTAGTTCTCGTTCCGAGGCTCCAGCCCTCGAACGCAAAGTCTTTGAGGCTCTCGCCTCCTGTGTTGCCCAGTGGAGGCAGGAGCCTCCTTCCAGTGTGTTCCGAGGCTGGAGCCTCGGAACAAGTCATGCGATTTGGCGAACCTTATACGCCGTCGCGCGTCTGATGCTATCGCATGAGACCACTCGATAACAGAGAGCAGCGTAAGAGTACCGGGATTGCCAACGTTCGGATGTGTCTGAAGACATACTTCGGCTGGATGGATGGTTTTCCCGTTTCGCAGTCGCACGGCCAGTTAGAATGGCAAATGCGGCCAAAGATCGGAGACACAGCCAGTCGCACTGTGACCCTCAACCGAGACACTTTGCGCTGCGCAAATACAGGTTTGACTCGGCTGACAACGCAACTGACCCATGCGACCCGCAAGGTCGTGGGGAACCTCGAGAACTGGCAGGAGCGTGTTTCAAACCTGCTGGAATCCTTGAAGGTCGTGATTCACGAGAATCAAAATCGGCTGAATGACATTCCGTTGGATTGTCTGGACCGGAGAGAAATTCAGAATGCACACGAGCTCATTCGCCAATTCCCGCAACTCCGCGAACTCCTGAGTGCCATCATCTGGTCTCAGTGGGTGTGCCCTGAACGTCGAGCTTTGTTACTAGCCTGGGTCGCAAGGCACGCACCGCTGATTGCATCGTACGCTGAGTCCGGCGATGCGCAGAAACGACTGCGAACACTATTACTATTGGCCGATCTGTCACTTCTCGACAGTTCTGAGGACTTTGAAACATTCCAGCGATTGTTGTTCTACGCTTCGACACTGGATGTGACGAGTGCCTGCTTTTCCCACGACGCCCTGCTCTTCGTTTTTTCGCTGAAGAACTGGCAGAAAGGACAAGCTCAACCAACCGTCCCGGCGTTGCCGCCTGCGGATTTTGAATCGAGGATCATCAGTTTGCTTGACTGGCTGATTCAGCAGGAAGCAGACGTCCGCCAACTGACCTTTCGCATGGTGGCAATCACCTTCCGCTTTCCAGCTTTGGAAAACTGGCACGAATCGTGGGCAACGTTTCGAAAACATGCCACGGCCGCTGTCGATCGACTGAACACCCTGATCACATCACTTTCCTCTGACGCCTTTCACATTGAGGCTTGTCGAATCGCGGAGGAACTGCGGGAACTTCTGGAACTGTGCGGCCCAACCATCATCACGTCAGATGTTCTGGATTCGATTCGCCGGTTGCTGCTGCATCGCAGTGCAGAGTTTTCCAACGCACTTTGCGATTTCGTTGCTTCGATCCCGGAATTCACCTCCGCTGGCACATTCGATGAAGACGGTTGCATCCTGCGCATTGCAACGGTCTGTGAAGCGGCCGAACAATTCAGGTCTGATGAGTCAGAATCGCGCTGGATTCGCTACTATCAACTGGCCGTGAAGTTTCTGAAGCACGATGATTCGGAACGGCAACTTGCACCATGGAGTGGCCTCATCGCGTGTCAGCGGCGAAATGGCTATCTCTATTCATCGCCGCGCGCAGATGTTTTCTATGGCGTTGATCATGAGAAGGACTGGCCGACGTATTTCGAGTGCCTGCGTATCCTGATCAAGCACCCAGATTTCTCAGCAAACTGTGCAGACATCATCGCCTGGCTGCTGAATGAAAGCACGTGCGTCGAACAAACGTGTTTTCGATTTTCACAGATCGCTGATTTGCCATGGCTGCACGATTGCAGCCGTTCGCAGATCGTTGCCGCATTGCAGTTTGAAGTGGATGGATATGCGTTTCCGGAGATGCTCAAACTCATCGGCCCAGAAAGTAAAATCTGCACGGAACAGATTACAGGTGTCATGAATCTGTATCGGCATTTTCGTCAGGCTGGGTGGTCTGACGTCGTACCGATGCTGCTGCGAACACAACGGGTGACGGATGCATCTCGATTGTCGATGCTATTGGGTATTGCCACGGCGTTTGCCGAGCGACCGGATGTTGAGCCGCGTACTGCCGAGGCGGACGTACCGCTGTGGGCCGCGAATCTGCCGATCGAATTATTGCCGTCCATCGCGTGTCTGTGTGCTTTGCCTGGCGTCAAGCCGAAGAAAGCGAAGAGCATTCTGGCGAAGCATTTTCCAGAAACAACGGCGCTGGAATCCGAGATCGCGGCGCTGGAAAAACTTAAGTCGAGTGACCCAGCGGATAAGTTTCGTACCGAACGACTGAACAACTTAAGGCAGCGATTGTCACATCCGGAGAAGGTCTCACTTGCAGTAGTAGAAAGGCTGAAGCGAAAACTGCACGAAACTGCCTGTCGATATGTTTTTGACATTCTGCAGCAACGCATGCTGGCGGCGATCGAACAATTTCTCCACGCACGAATCGGCGGCCAGCGTGTGTGTCGCGAACTTTCCGTTCCGCGTCAATTGGAACTTGTGAGTTGCCTGTTGCGACTGGATGAACCATTCCGCGATTTCGGACTGCGATTGCTTCGGAAGTGTTGGGGTGACACAGACTGGGATCAAACCAAAGAGCCAGCGAACGCGCGCTTTCTTAAGACTCTGGAATCGCGAGGGCTCCGCGTTTCACCATGGCTTCAGGATCGAAGCGTGCGAACCGAAGCGATCGGTCATCGACATCCACTGACGATCAGTTTTGCCCCCAATGAAGTGGAAACGATGCTGATGGGACACTATTTCGGCACATGCCTGAGTCCCGGCAATGTCAATTTCTTCTCGGCAGTCGCCAACGCCGTCGACGTCAATAAGCGAGTCGTGTTCGCTCGTACGGAAACTGGCCACGTTGTGGGACGCTGCCTGGTGGCGTTGGGCAATGCCGGAACAGTGATGACGTTTCATCCCTATTGCAATGAAGAAACGTTTCCCTTCTCGGACCACATGGCCGCGTTTGCAGCTCAGATTGCGGAAGACATGGGGACAGTCGTTTCGCACAATGACACCGTAGGAATTCTGGTTGCTCCGGAATGGTACGATGACGGGGCTTGCGATCTGGGCAACTCCGTATTTCGCGACGAATCGCCGCTGCGAGTTGCAATTCGCGCGGCGACAGAAAATGATATTGTGGACGTGACGGAACGGGCTTTGGGGAACGTCGGATTGAACGATACGATGCTGGAAATGCTGGTGGAACTGCCAGAGTTCAAATCTCGCCCGGTACTGATTGTGTCTTTCATTCCGCATTTCGAACGTCGTGAAGTCCAGCTTGGAGTTTCGTCTTTGTTGCGAGCGGCCATGCTGGCGTTCGGCGCTGGCGAACGATTGTTCGCGAATCGCGTGCTGCTGAAATACGGCCCGTCGTACATCAAGCAGCACCAAACCAGCAGCGGTTTCATGAATGATGCGGTCGAACTGCTGAAGGCTATCGTAACAATCGATCCTTCAATTGCGCTGCGACTGTTGCGTGAGACTCGGCACCGATCCATTCGTTCCGATGCTGAAGAAACCGACCAGTCTCGCCGCGAACTATTGGCCGATTGTTTCACTGCACTTGCCCGCCCAAAACTTGCGGCCGCGCTAAGGAATTAAACCTGGGGCACCCGTGCATGAATTCCGTAAGACGGTTCTGCAGACCAGTCCGGAAATATAAAACAAACTGTCCGGACGGGACTGGAGTCCCGTCCTACTGGCAGCATTGGCGGCGGGCTCGAACCAACCGACTCCTCAGGCTGTTCATTCCGAGTTGACTAGCGACTAATCAGACGATCGTAATCGGAATGGTTTCCAATCCAGAACCACAGCAGGCCGTCATCCACCTCGACAGCCAAAGCCCGATAGCCACGGCCAACACGGGCAGAACGAAATCGACCGACTCGCTTGAAGTGAAGAGATGGATGCGCTGGGTCAGTTCGCAAAAGTTCAAAGTTGCGATCGGCCAGGTGCTGAATGTCGATAGGCAGCAGACGATAGTGTTCCCAGAACGCCCTGGATGCAAAATTACTCATAGATCATCTGACTCGCCGGCGCGATGTTCGCTGATTGCAGAATCAGCGAGCGAATCGAGATGTCCTGCCGCCATATCCGACTCCATTTGGTGATCCCAGTTCTCGGCGTCGAAGTCGAGAAACCATTGACGAAACCGCTCAAGTTCGTCCGGTGGCAAATGTGTGATCGATCGCTCAAGTTCTTCAAGAGTCACGATGGGATTCCTCGGCGGTTGGTAGTCGATACTCGTATCAATAAGAATGGGTTAAATCGTCATTCTAATGTAATTGCCGATTTAGAAAAGATGTATCCGCTTCCTTGCCGCATCGTTGGCTCGTCGATTTCGATTGCACACGATTGAGCCTGTGTTACACCTAAGTTTCTTGCCTAAACAAAACCAGACTGTTATTTGTGCCTCGGCCCTTACCTGAGGTGAAATTGAACACCGAATGCGGTAAACATCCGTAAAATTCTGCAACTGCAATTTAAAACTCGCTGAAAGATATCAATAATCATGCAGGACCCACGAATCGATAAACTCGCCAATGTCCTCATTCATCACAGCTGCCGACTGCAGTCTGGCCAAAAAGTTCTGATCGAAGCATTCGACCTGCCGGAGCCGAACCTGATTTGTCGCCTTGTAGACGAAGCCAGCCGTGTCGGTGCCATCCCGATCGTGAATCTCAAAAGCAACGCCGTATTGAGAAGTCTATACCGTGGCGCGACGGAAGACAGTATGAAGCTGGCAGGCAAGTTCGAAGCGGCCGTAATGAGTGAAATGGATGCCTACATCGGCGTGCGCGGGTCGGCAAATTCCAGTGAATTCTCAGACGTCTCTGGTGACCGCATGGATCTGTATCAGCAGCACTGGTGGCAACCCGTGCATGTCCAGATTCGAGTACCCAAAACTCGGTGGGTTGTCTTGCGATATCCAACGCCATCGTTTGCTCAGGCGGCCAGCAAAAGCTGTGAAGAGTTTGAAAACTTCTTCTTTGATGTCTGCACAGCAGACTACGCAAAGATGGCCGAAGATCTGAAGCCATTGAAAGCCCGCATGGAAGCTGCCGATCAGGTTCACATCACTGCACCTGGAACTGACTTGACGTTTTCGATCAAAGATATTCCCGTCAGCCCTTGCTCAGGTGAATGCAATATTCCGGACGGTGAATGTTTTACAGCTCCCGTCAAAAACAGCGTCAACGGCACGATTCAATTCAACACGTCATCACGATATCAAGGCACAGTTTTCGACGGTATCCGCTTTGAACTCAAAGACGGCAAGATCATCAACGCAACATGCCGGAATGCGCCGGAGCGACTCAATCAGGTTCTCGATTCCGACGAAGGCGCGCGGTACATCGGCGAATGGTCATTTGGGACAAATAATCGCATCCTGCATCCGATGTTAGATACGCTGTTCGACGAAAAAATCGGCGGCTCGTTCCACTTCACGCCTGGCAACGCCTACGAAGAAGCTGACAACGGCAATCGTAGTCGAGTCCACTGGGATCTTGTACTAATCCAGCGAGCAGACTACGGCGGAGGAGAAATCTCATTCGACGGCGAAGTCATTCGACGCGATGGTTTCTTTTTGCCAGCGGACCTGCAGCCGCTCAACGCAGGCTTACCGAAGTAAAATGCCGATTGTAACCAGCGGAGCGTGGACCTCAGCATTTCCGAATGAAATTCGCCAAAATACCCTGTGTAGTGGATTTCTGGCGAAATCCACTACTTCAGTTCTTAATTCCTCGATGGACCGTTTAACGGTCAGCCGCAGGCGTACGCGAAACAAAGACAACGCGTACGCCTGCCGCTGACTGTTAAACGAAGAAACTTACGCACCGGTGCTGAACCCGTTCAAATTCTTCCCACACCCTCCAGACAAAGCCTACGATCATGAGCAAAGTTGATGAGATTCCAAATCCTTCACCATCCCAGCTGGCCGAACTGCCGCGGCAGATGAAGTTCTTCCCGTCAGTGAATGCAAACCCAAAGACTCTCAGTCCTGCACAGGTCAAGCAATACAATGAGCAAGGCTACCTGATGCCGTTCAATGGGCTCGATCGAGACGAAGCGCGAGAGATCAGAGCGTTCTTCGACGGAGTTCTGGCAGCCTACATTGAACTCGGCCGATCAAGCTATTCGATCAGTACCGCACATCTGCGATTTGCTCGCATCTACAAGCTCGTGCAGCATCCCCGAATTCTCGATGCGGTTTCGGATCTGCTCGGCCCGAATGTCGTCTGCTGGGGATCACACTTCTTCTGCAAGATGCCTCACGATGGCAAGCGAGTTCCCTGGCATCAGGACAGCACTTATTGGCCGCTTAGCCCGACCAAGACAGTGACAGTCTGGCTGGCGATTGACGATGCCGATCCTGAAAACGCAAACATGAAGTTCATTCCTCGCTCGCACCTGCACGGCCTGATCGACTACGACGAAACTCAAGACGCTAACACCGTCCTGGACCTTGCCGTCAGAAATCCACATTCATACGGAGACGCTGAGATCGACGTTCAACTCAAGGCTGGCCAGTTCTCCATGCATTCCGATTTACTGCTGCATGGCTCTGAAGCGAACGAGTCCAATCGACGCCGTTGTGGACTGACAATTCGCTACGCAGCCGCCGATGTGACAACGTGGTACGACTGGCATAAAAAAGGTATGGTTGTCCGCGGCGAAAACATTAACGGTCATTGGGCGAATCCGGAGATGCCGAATCATTAGCGAGCCCGGCATCAGATTTCGTCGAGCGGGGGGACGTGAGTTTCCTGATGCTTCAAGTGCAGGCCCGGTTCATCAGGGGATCGACATTCCCTGCTCGCCAAATCGCGGGGCAATTTTGCGCACTCCCTTGGCGAACTGTTTCTCATCTGTCACCCTGCGCAAGGTGCGGTCTGTTGATTTAATCCTAACCCGAAGCGTCAGCGAGGGATTGTTGCTGAAAACGCGGCAACTTTTATCCCTCACTGACGCTTCGGGTTGTGAAAACCCATTAACTCAACACCCCGAGGTGGCAGATCGTGACAACACAAGATCGGGAGGCAGCTGGCTCATGAGAAACGTCGTTCGCATCATTCTGGCTTTGAGTCTCTGGTCGAGCGTATTTCGGACTTCCGATCAGGCTGTGGCTCAGGAAACACAGTCGCTCGAAAGTTATATTCGACTGCATTACACGAAGCACGAGTTCATGATTCCGATGCGGGACGGAATCAAACTCATGACTGCCGTCTTTGTGCCGAACGATACAACTCGCACATATCCCATGCTGATGAAACGCACGCCGTACAACGTCGCGCCGTATGGAATCGACAAGTATCCTGCAAAGCTGGGGCCGAGTGAACACTTCATCAAAGCTGGCTATATCTTTGTCAATCAGGATGTGCGAGGACGATTCGCGTCGGAAGGCGAGTTCATTCAGGTGACGCCTCACATTGTCAACAAAAACAAGCCAACGGATGTTGATGAAAGTTCAGACACTTACGACACAATCGAATGGCTTCTGAAGAATGTGCCGAATCACAACGGTCGAGTCGGCATGTATGGAATTTCGTATCCCGGCTTCTATGCGGCGGCGGGCATGATCGACGCTCATCCGGCATTGAAGGCGGTTTCGCCACAGGCTCCGGTTGGCGACTGGTACTTTGACGACTTCCTGCATCACGGATCGTTCTTTCTGGCTCATGCCTTCAAATGGCTGAGCGCCAATGCTGCAGAACGAGAAGCACCGACAACCGAACCCGCAAAGCCCTACGTCTATCCGATGACTGACGGCTACAAGATGTTTCTGGAAGCGGGGTCAGTCGAAAACATCGATAAGCTCTATCTGAAAGGCACGATCCCGTTCTGGCAGGACATGATGCAGCATCCGAATCGGGATGAGTTCTGGCAGAAGCGTGCGTTGATTCCTCATCTGAAGAAA
>JANOZG010000433.1:0-9695 GCA_031429275.1 Planctomycetota bacterium | reverse complement strand
CCGGTTCCACCAGACATTCCAGCAGCGGTCCGTCAAACGGAGCTGCGACAAAACGACGTTCCACGGGTTGCAGTTCGCAGTTTCCATGCACGGCATAGTCGATGGGGAGCAATAGCACGATGGCGATCGCTCCGCAGATCCAGCTGGCAAGTTCCAATCGTGATCGAGTCAGCAATCCGCGAACGGAATGTGTCCACTTCAGCCAGCGACTGTCGGCCAGCTTTTGAAGAATCTCGAGGCAGCTTCCCAGTGATCCACTGGCCGCTCGCAGAAATCGTTCAGCGTTTGCGGCATGTTCTGTCGCAGTCGCGCCGCGAAACGTCACCAGGATCGCGCCGGTGCCGGTCCCGGTTTCCGTTTGCAGCGGTGCTGAAACGACCGTGCAGCCGTTCCATGATTCCGAAAGCTGATGATGCGACAGAAGTGCATGCCGATTGTCCGGATCTCGAACGGGCCATACGCCTCCTGCCGATCGCAGCTGTGTTTCCTGAAGTACGGACTCGATGAGTCGCGTTTCTTCTGAGAACGCGTCGATAGTGCCACCACCGGCTATGGCTGTCAGTTCAACATCCTGCGATCCGCTGCGACAAAGTCCCACATAGACTGTGTCTGCCTTTAGCAGAGATTGCAGAGAATCGGCCAGTCGCTGGCATGCAGCGTCAGAATTCGCAGCCGCTTGTACGTGAGCGACCAGTTCGATCAGCGTTGCGACCGTTTTGGCTTCATCGGCTGCGATATTGCATACACGTTGCAACGCCCATTCATTCATCAAGCCGCTCAGCATCAGCAACGAAGCCCACGCTTCAGACGAGACATCGGACTGTTGAGAATCCGATTCCAGCAGCGCGAGCAGGCATTGTCCGTTGAAGGCCGGGATTGGCAGCGCAACGAGTTGAAATTCTCCGTCGGATTCGGCCAGCATTCTCTGAACACACGGAGCACCGGATTGAGCCGCGCGGCGAGCGTTTTCATTCATGGCGCGGCGCAATGATTCTGCGATGCCATCTGTCGGGCAGAGCAAGCCTTCTATTCGATCGGTCTGGCCAATCTGTCCGCCGGATGGATAGTACCATGCCACCATTGCCGCGTTGACATTTCTACGCAGATAAGCGGCGGCGGCGGTCTGCAGAGTCTTGACATCCGGTGCTGACATCATCGATCTGCGTGCCAGCAACATTGTATCAACGGCAACGCCACAAGCAGAATACGGCGTTGTGCTGAAGTCGCTGGTCACAGATCCTGAAGACGCCCATGCATGTGTCCCGGAAAGGACAGACGTCGCAGACGAGGACGAATCAGGCTCTTCATTAGCGTGTAGCGGTTTCATGGTTCCGATCCGCTACGGGGGACGCGATGTCATCGGCTGAAGTTGCTGGAACGGGTTGTGTCGTTAATGCGTCGAGTCGGATCAATGCACGCTCGCCGCTCTGGTACACACCGTTCGGATTTGGCAAACGGACTTTGACTCGGATCGACGAATTTGATGAATCCGTTGTTCGCGACACGAACTCCACTGTGCCCTCCGCCGTCGTGTCGGCATAACCCAGTTGCAGTGTCACATTCTGGTCCTGATGAAATGCGTTGCGATGATTCAATGGAACAGAAAAGACGACAAGCAAGGGGTCCAGCTGTACGACTCGAGCGATAACCGGGTCAGACGGTGACACAAATTCGCCCGCGTCTTTTGTCACTTCACTGACAATGCCGGCAATTGGCGAGCGGATGCTGCGTTGTTCCAGCTGAGCTTCAATTCTGCGGAATTCCAGGTGTTTAATTTCCAGATCTTCACGAACTGACAAATGACGAGCTTCGGCTATGGTGAGTTCCGATACGACGCGGTCTACTTCCTGCTGGCTGGCATGATCGCGTTCGCGAAGTTGCCGCAGTTTGGTCAATTCTGACTGACGCAGAGCGACATCAGCCGCCGCAGACTGCAGCGTGCCTTCGATATTCATGCTGCGGCGAGCAACTTCCAGTGATGCTTTTAACACTTCGTCGGACATCACTGCCACAACATCACCAGATTTAATGACGTCGCCTTCCTTAACTTTAACGCTGGAGAGAGTGCCCATTTCCGAGGCTGCTATTGCGATATCCGAATACGGTTCAGTAAACGCTTCAATACCGCTGGCGTCAGATGATTGCTTCTTGGCCTCGGCACTTGTCGTCATTGCACGGGAGGACACTGTCGCACGTGCTGCGGCTGTTTGAGATTCTGCTTCGCTTTTGTTTGCGTCGCTGTATTTCACTGTGTCAGACGATTGTGTCTCTGCCTGCGTGTTTGTGGAAGGTGATTCCACAGGCCGAGGTCCTTCGCCGCCGGATTGCGACGAATAGGCTTTCCATGCAACCATCCCGCCAAGCGTAATGGCACCGAGAATGAGCGTTCGTGTAGAGATACCTGAAACCATGTGCCACCGTTGTTTTCTGACTGTCCAGAAAGGCAGATCAAAACATGTTGCTGAATCTTGGAAGAAAGGTGCTGCCGAAATGCAACACGCTCATCACGACACTAGTTCAGGAACCGAGCGATGATGTGAATGAAATCCACAAATCCTTTGACATGGGTGTTCTGATTGAATCAGCCGCGTTGGCAGTAGCGGTTATGCGGATTCACATCTCAGTAGGACGGGGGTGTATCCGTCAATGGGTGGCAAATCGTGCGGTCGATGCGATTGGCTGCGGAGCAGCTGAGGGAGGTAGCCCAGGGCGCGAGCCCTGGGAATGCGCCGGCAATGATTGTGAAGCTGCGGAGCAGCGACGTCTACCTGCCCATATAGAAAATCAACGTCGCTGCTTCGCAGCTTTTTCGTATCAAGGTTACTATGACCTGCGGTTTCACCGCAGGCTACCGACCACCGCTGCTCCGCAGCGAATCGCACAGGAACCACCAACAACAAACGGACGCACCAGTCGAACGGCATCAGGCAGGCCCTCACTTGCTGCGTACGGACGATTCATTACATTGGCGACGCTATTCTTGAAATGTATTCACGGCCAGGGTCAAAAACAGGAGCGCACAGGAGATGAGTGGTAACCCTTACGAAATGCCGAGTTCTTTTCCTGGTGCGACTGCTTCTGGCAGCGATCCGAAGTTGTTGGGTGAAATCAAGGCTCAAGCGATTACATCACTGGTTGTCGGAATCATCAGTATCTTCTGCTGCGGGATCATTCTGGCTCCGTTCGCGATTTATCGAGGTAACAAAGCCAAACGTCTGATCGATGAAAGTGGTGTCGGGCAGGAGCATCGAGGTTTGGCGGTTGCGGGCTTCATTATCGGGATCGTGGCACTCGTATTGAATATCATTGGATTGCTGTTCTACATTCTTGTTATCCTGATGGCCGCTGCTCAGCAGGGGCGAGGATTCTAATTGTTCCGCTGTGATTCATCTGAGCCTCGCGTGGTTCGGGTTGTGACTGTGACAATGAGCCTGTAATGCTGACAGCGATTGAAATTCTGGCCGTGATCAGCGGCGCGATTTTTGGCGTTCTGCTGGCGCGACGGAAGCAGATGGATTTTGTTGGCGTCTTTGCTGTCGCATGCATCACGGCATTCGGAGGAGGGACAGTTCGAGATATTCTGCTGGACCGTCATCCGTTGTTCTGGATCTTGCATCCGAATTATCCGATTGTCGTCTTTGCTGTCGCGGGACTGGCGTCGCTGGTACCGCGTATCCCTGCGTGGCTCGAAAGATTCCTCGACGTTCCGGACGCGTTTGGTTTGGCATTGTTCAGCGTGCTTGGCACCGAATACGCGCTTCAGGCGAATGTCGCGCCGTTTGTGGCCGTCCTGTTTGGTGTGATGACGGGGACTTTCGGCGGCGTGATGGGCGACATCGTGTGCAACGATGTCCCGCGTCTTTTTCGTCCATCGACTCCGCTTTATGCCACGTGTGCCTTTATCGGCGGCTGGGTTCTCATCGGCGCTGAAGCCGTCGCTATACCGTCCGACACATCGCGCTGGGTGAGTGCAATTCTGATCGTTGTGATCAGGCTGATTGCTCTTCGCTACAAAATCTGTCTGAAGGAAATTGGATCCGGCTGAGAAGCCCGGTTTTTTGTGTCCCATACTTGCTGCAAAGTCAGAATTCTGTTTGTGAATTCGTCTCGTGAGGCTGAATTCTTATGAGATTTCAGACGGCGGCATTTATGATTGTCGCTCGCCAGGCTCCGTTTGCAGACCTAAGATGCTCTCATTTTTCGGGAACAGTGCCTTCGAAACACTGGTACATGACTTGAAATCAGCAACAGACAGAGGTGACAGATGTCAGACAGTTCCGAAAAAGATGCCACCAATGAAGCAAGTGCTCCGAATTGGCAGCGCCTGATGCGAACCGCAAGTTCGCCACTGAAGATTTTTGCACTTGTTGTGCTGATCTGTACAACGATTTTTGCAAGTGCTGCTGCGGTTCTTGGTGATCCGATTTCATTCATGTACTGCATCCACATGTTCCTGGGGCTCGTTGGCATGTTTGCTGCCATCGCAGTATGGTGTCCCGCATCCTTGTACCATCCTAAAGAACTGAAAAACATTCCTGCCTCGCTACTGCCTGCGAACAATCGCGTCGGACCAACAATTGCGGTTGTGATCATTGTCCTGATCTATGCGGGTTATCAGCTAGCCACGCCGGCGAAGGTGATTCTGATACCAAAAGACTACAGCGTCTACAGCATCACCGATGGTAAGTTGGTGACGAACTGAGTTCCTGCAGTGGTCGAAGAAAAAACACCTGTTACAGATTGGAGCCACATGTCAAAATCTCGCCATTCCCGTCGTCAGTTTGTTGCATCTTCCGTCGTTTTTTCAGCAATCGCAATTCTGAACCGGACCGGCCGTGCAAGCGGATTTCTGTCCGCGAATGATCGGCCGCGAGTCGGTGCAATTGGAACAGGAAGTCGCTGGTGCCAGAAGGCCACGGGAATCGATGGCCCGTGGGGATCGGCGCCCGATTTCAAAAAGTACAGCGACTACATCGCCGTTTGCGATGCCGACTCCAGTCGTCGAGAGCTTGCGGCCAGTCTGGTGAAAGAATGGACCGGTAACCAGCCCACAAGTCATGCCGACTACAGAGCGATCCTTGACAACAAAGATATCGACATTGTTCATATTTCTACGCCGGATCACTGGCACGCGAAGATTGCGATTGAGGCCATGCTGGCGGGCAAAGACGTCTATTGCGAAAAGCCGATGACGCTGACGATCGCTGAGGGTCGGCAGATTTGTGACGTCTGCAAGTCCACTGGCCGCATCGTGCAAATTGGCACCCAACAACGAAGTGAAGAACAGTTCGTCAAGGCGATTGCTTTGATTCAATCCGGTCGACTCGGCCAGATGAAGAAAGCCACCTGCAACATCGGAGGTGCTCCCACAAGCCCCGAGATTCCGGTGGCCAGCGTTCCATCTCATCTGGACTGGAATCTTTGGCAAGGTCCAGTGGCCGAGAGGGAGTTTCGGTTTTTGGCCAGCGACAACGGCGAAACGAAAAGCTGGTCTCGCTGTCACTATGAGTTTCGTTGGTGGTACGAATACTCGGGCGGTAAGCTCACGGACTGGGGAGCTCATCACGTGGATATTGCGACCTGGGGACTTGGGAAGACGGAAACCGGTCCAGCCATGATCGACCCAGTCATGATCAAGCATCCGGTCGAATTTCGAGACGGCAATCCGGTTGATCCGTCACGTTACAACACCGCGACGGAGTTCCGGATTCGCGCGACGTTTGCCGATGGCGTCGAGATCGAAATTCGTCACGATGGAGACAACGGCATCTTATTTGAAGGTACCAAAGGCCGCATTTTTGTGAATCGAGGCAAGCTCACCGGGGCGCCGGTGGAAGAACTCAAAACGAACCCGCTTCCTGAAGGCGCAATGGAGGCGGCGTACAAGAATCGTCCATTGGTCGATCACTTCCGCAACTTCTTCGAAGCCGCGGGTGATCGGAAAGAACCGATCTCCGACGTCTTCAGTCACCATCGAGCCCTCTCCACCTGTCATCTTGCCGGCATCGCCGCTCGCGTGAATCGGAAGATCACATGGGATCCGGAGAAGGAAATCATCCTGAACGATCCCCAGGCTCAGGGACTGGTATCGCGCGCGTATCGCAAGGGCTTTGAAATTGCGATGGGGTAAGGATGGGCAGCGACGTTAAAACTCTCCTACCACTTCCGCACCAGCCCGTGTGCTGAGGGATTGGTAGAGCTGAAAGTCCACGTTTTCGCTGATGATCTGCACGTGGCCGTCGGCGAAAAGGAAATTCGCTTAGCCAACGTGCGGAGCAGAGACGTCGCGGTCGTCGCTCAGCGGACTGTTGGGGACGTTGCCGGTTTGGAACAAAACCGTGTGGCCATGATCGTCAGTTGCGTCGCTGATTTCCCTGACGGCACTGAACCAGGTGGTTTCGTAACTGAAATGAACGCCGTGTACAGCACCCCGGCGAAACGGCCCATTCTCACGCTCGCCCAGCATTAAAGTCGACGATGTTCCATCAGTGATGTCAGCAATTCGGCTTTTGCTGTTACGACTGAAAAGGCCGTCGCGTTTCTCCTGCGTAGCATCCAGATCCGGTGGACCGAAACTCCTAACGTAGCTGGCCATTGCATATCGCTCTGCAGAGCTCCCCATTTCCACGAAGCCAGTTCCTGAAACTGTGTCTGACGGACAGAGAAACACAGGCAGGTGGATCATGCGAGTTGTCGCGTTGACCGGGGAATACACAGGCTCACTAAAGTCAAGCTGATTGAAGGTCGTTGACTGCTCCAGAAACGGCAGCAGCATCGCCCCCCAACCAGCGCCGGCGGCGTTACCTTGCAAACCCGGTTTGAACACATATCCCGGTGGAAAGCACTGATGTGTATCGTGGTAGTTGTGAAAGGCGACGGCAAACTGTCGCAGGTTATTTCGGCAACTGGTGCGTCGTGCCGCTTCCCGGGCCTGCTGCACTGCAGGCAGCAGCAACGCCATCAGAATCGCAATGATCGCGATGACGACGAGAAGTTCAATGAGTGTAAAGCCACGCCGCGTGAAGGATCGGGCGGCCTTGGACAGTAGCCATAGTTCGATCTGTTTGATGTGCACTGGAACGTCCATGTGATGTTCCAAATTGAGTCTACGAGTGAGGCAGTGCCGTATATGCCTCCTGCGCACGACCTTGTGAACTGTGACAAGAATCTGAACGAATTTCAAATCAGCGATTTCCACTGCCAAATCAAAAATCGTTCACACACGCCGACACTTTTCCAGATTCCTTGAAGTCTCGTGTCACAACCGAACATCGACAACGTTTAAGACCTCGAGTGAGGGTGGATTGATGCGAGCCCGATACGGGAATGGTGTTTCTGAGCTTGCGACAGATTTGACTGACGGCAATACGGCGATTTTTTTTGCACGAGTTCTGATCGATGCATTTCATTCATTGGCCACTTTTAAATTCATTATGTATTGCCGCCAGCATTATGTGTGTTGCGTCCATTGGATTGTCCAGCAGGACGATCAATTGCCTTTCAGCCCGATCGATTGACGGGCTGAGCATCAATCCGGCGATCTTGCATTTCGCAAAATGATGCGTTCTCTCTGCAATATTGAAGATCCATGATCGGCACACCATGTGCTATAGAAATTATCCAGCGATGATCCGGAATTTTGACGTCTGCCCATACGACTAACATGAGAATTACGTTTTATTTTGGCACCTGCAACCCCGCAGGACTTTGAACTGGTGACGGAATTGTCCAAGGGCATCAGGACGGCCATGATCACCGCGCTTTGTACAGACAGTTCACCGGAAATTGACCACACATCGTGTGTTGCCAATTCTGTTGAAAGTGCCGAGTCGGCATTGGTATAGCATTTCAATTAATACATTCTTCAGGAGATCTTTCGATGACTTTGCAAGCTGATTTTCACGCCGATCAAAATCCTTCAACTGCACAAAATAATGTGCTAAGCAACCCAACAAGTGTGGGTGCCGGAACATCCGCTGCGAACGCACTTGGCCGACGCGGATTCATCCGCGGCACAGGCGCTCTGCTTGGCAGTGCCGCTGCTGGTGCCGCAGTGATGTTTGGTTCGTCGGACGAGGCGTTCGGACAGTCAGGAGCGGCACCGTCGGCTGCGCTTCTGCGGCAACTCAAACTGGTGCAGCGCCATGAGAATTCCCATGTCACATTTCTTAGAACTGCTCTTGGAAGTTCGGCACGTCCGAAGCCAACATTTAAGAACCTGCAGCAGCCAAATTTTACTGCGTTTCTCAACACGTCTCGCGCTCTCGAAAATACGGGTGTGGGTGCATACCTCGGAGCGGCACCGGCCATTTTGAGCCGATCTTTTTTGGCTGCCGCAGGTTCCATTGCGCTGATTGAAGCGAGGCACGCTGGTTATTTCAATTCATTGCAGTCTCGACCAATGACCGAGAATCTGTTCGGGCAGGAACTGGATTTCGAACGCGCATTCACCGTGTCCGAAGTTGTGACGAGCGCCAGCCCGTTCATTGCTAGTCTGAACGGTGGCCCTGCCCTGACGTTTTCTTCCACTCCTTCAGCGTCAAACGACATCGCCATTCTGAACTTCGCGCTCGCGCTCGAGTACCTTGAAGCAGAATATTACAACATCAACGTGCCGCTCTACGTGCGTTGATTCTTGCTGTAAGCAGACTGAGGCCGAGGTCAATCGGATTTGCGACCCTGTGACGGTCGTGGCCCCGTTGAAACAAGTCGATTCCCTGTCGTTCCGACCGGGAGCTGTTCATCCAATTTCGCCGTAATGTCATTCAACCATCGATTGAGATTTCGTGACTTCTGTCACGAGTGAAGTCATGGAGTCTGACATTGCGGCGGACTTTTTTCCGGGGGTGTAATTTGGACTCCCTTTTTGTCGCCAATTTTTGCGAAAGACCATGGTCATGTTGAAGCAGTTGCTGAATAGCTATTTTCCGTTCGTAGATTCCCGAAGACTGAGGTTAGGCGCCGGTCGCCGGACCAGGAATCTGGAATCGGGCCGCGTTTCAGCGGAGGTTCTTGAGACAAGAACTTTATTGACACTGTTCATTGTGAATACTGCGACCGACAATGCAGGGGATCTCAGCGGCACATCTGACGGCCAGTTGAGCCTACGCGAAGCCATTACGGCGAGCAACACGAATGCCGCGTTTGGAGACGCGGCTGCTGGGAGTATCGATGGCGATTCGATCGTCTTCGCCGATTCACTCAGCGGAACTACGATCAGCGTATCTCAAGGACAATTTCTGATCAGTGACGACATTCAAATCAGCGGTGCGGGACTGAACGCGCCAGTGACTCTGGACGCGGGGGGGCTCAGTCGAGTTTTCGCAATTGATACCGGCGGCAATACCGGAACGGTTTCGGCTGTGGGATTTACGGCGCTGACGCTTTCAAATGGTAACACTTCGGGCAGTGCGGGAAGTGACGGCGGAGCGTTATTGATCGCTGACGATGAACAGGTCACTCTTAATGCTGTGACAATTCAAAACAGCGTTGCTGAGGCACGAGGTGGCGCGGTTTTTAACGGCACCGGCACCCTGACGATTCAAAACGGCAGCGTGATTGATGGCAATTCTGCCGCAGGTGTCGCCGGAACAGACGGCGGAGGCGGAATCTTCAACAATGGCGGTACTCTGGTCGTCGGTGGTTCAGGTGCGGTGGTATTTATTTCGAACAATCTGGCAACTGGCACATCGGGC
>JANOZG010000432.1:0-2151 GCA_031429275.1 Planctomycetota bacterium | reverse complement strand
ATCGCCTGAAGTGAATTGACGGGTTTTCAGTTTTCAGTTTTCAAATCTCGTTTTGTCTTAGGACTCCCAATGCTTGCCCTCATCATCGACGACTCCCGTGCTATGCGTCGCGTTCTTCGCCGAATCGTTGAACCTCTTGGCTTCACCGTCATTGAAGGTGAAGACGGCCAGAACGGGCTTGATCAGCTGGCCCTACATAACCACGATGTGGATCTGATCCTTGTGGACTGGAACATGCCAGTCATGGACGGCCTGACATTCGTAAAAACACTCCGTGCAAACAAGGGTGTTCCACGGATCACGACCGTGATGGTCACGACGGAAACAGAACCCGCCCAAATGGCGCGAGCACTGATGGCTGGCGTTGATGAATTTGTAATGAAACCGTTCACGCCGGAAATCCTCATCGAAAAACTTCAGCTCATCGGCGTGGCAATTGAAAATCCAGCGTGCCAGGGGAACGGCAGGGCGTCAGCCCTCTGATTCATCTGACCGGTTCAAATCGTGATGCGAAGCGCAACGTTGACGTAATGCGATCACACGCCCCTCCGCGGGCCTGAAATATCCTTCTTACGACAGTCATTCACATTCGAGCAACAAGCTTTCAGAATAGAATCCAGTTCCATGTCAGACACTTTAACCACGCCGAATGAACTGTCTCCACACCTTCGCGCAATACTCGCACGCAAGGCTCAGCATCTTCAAATGCTTCCCGCCGTGGCAATTCAAGCACTAGACATTGCAAAAAATCCCAAATGTTCAATCCGCGAGTTCGTCTCTGTAATCAAACAGGATGCGAAACTCGCGACAGACATTTTAGGGATGTCGAATTCGTCCATGTTCTGCACGGGCGGCTCTCCAATTGTCAGTCTTCAGCAGTCTGTCGTGCGACTTGGCTTTCGCCCGTGCCGAAACCTGATTCTGAGCACCAGCATGGCGTCCATGATGAGACATCTCTCGCTCGCAGAAGAGTGGATTCGAGAAGTCCTGTCGCAGCACGCATTTCTAACTGGCCTGACAGCCGTCCATGTCAATCGAATTGTCGGCGCAGGCTTTCAGGGAGAAGAGTTTGCAGCCGGATTGGTCCACGACTTCGGACGAGCACTTCTGGCCGTGTGTATGCCAGACCAATTCGCCAGTGCCGATCCGCTGGATTTCGACGAGAACTCTCAAACACCAGATAAAGAAACGTGGCTTCTTGAAACCAATCATTGCGAAGCTGGAGCGTGGTTTGCTCAAATCAACAGTCTGCCCTCTGAATTTGTGGAGGCGATCCGTCATCATCACGCGCCGCAGAATGCCGTGAAGCATCGTCGCCTCGTGGCCTTAACAGCCATCAGCGATCACATTGCCAATCATATGCAACGTTTTGAAACCAGTGACGGCTACGACATCACAACAAATGAAGCCATCTTCGTTCTTGAAGAAACAGGCATCGCGAATGTTGCCGGCCGACTTAAAGATGTGATCTCGGAAATCATGGATTGCACAAAGCGAGATTCGCAGGAACTGATTTCGAGCTAGGCATTTTACTGACGAAGGAAGAACACTATCCCACAAACCCTGCATCATTCTCCGAAAAACATGATGTTGATATCCAAAGACGAATCAAAGATTTCAGGAAGTGGAAGGCACATGTGCTGCCAATATGTAGTAGTGTTCCATAGCAAGGCAATGATCTGATCAGCCAGCGGAGGAACGCAACCTGACGTGGATCAAATGATTCAGTGTTCTTCAGTTTCGCCGTGAACGGCCTGACGAAAACGTCAGGCTGATGAAACGTTATTTCTTATTCACACCGGGTTAGACCGTCGCCATTCAGGTTGGTCGCAGTTCAGGACAAGAGTCTCATGACGATAGATGAAACGATCCTGCAGCAGGTCGTTAATGATGTCTGCTCAGGCATGCTTGGACTTTACATGGAACCATCCGAAGCATTGACTTGCGATGATGCAGACGCGTTGTCGGCTGTCATTCGAATCTCCGGCGGCTGGGACTCATTGGTGCAGGTACTGACACCGCGAAAAACGGCTGTCGCTATCGCTTCAAACATGTTTGATATGAGCGAAGACGAACTCACCGAGGCTGAGATACGCGACGCTTTGGGCGAAATCGTCAACATGGTCGGCGGAAATCTGAAAGGTATCGTTG
>JANOZG010000431.1:0-6305 GCA_031429275.1 Planctomycetota bacterium | reverse complement strand
CGTCGAGCATTTCAATTCGAAGGGCGAACGCCTCTATCGTGTGGAGAAATAGCCAAAGACATAAAACCCCAGCATCATGAAGCCCGGTAGCGTTAATTTGAAACCCTCTATGACTCGACTCCTTACACTTCTATTCATACTCGCATTCGCCTTCAACCATGTCGGTGCCGCAGAGGCAACGCAGCCGAACATCCTGTTTGCCATCGCCGACGACTGGGGCCTGCACGCCGGTGCGTATGGAACGCCGTGGGTGCAGACTCCCGCCTTTGACCGTATCGCGCGGGAAGGACTGCTGTTCCGCAACGCTTACACGCCGATGGCGAAGTGTGCACCGTCGCGGGCCATCGTGCTCACCGGACGGCATCTGTGGCAGAATGAAGAAGCCGGAAATCACATGTCCGTGTTCCCGCCAAAGCTCAAAAGTTGGCCTGAAGTGTTGATGGAAAAGGGCTGGCACATGGGCATCACTGGTAAAGGCTGGGGACCTGGCATCGCCAACGGCGCTGATGGCAAGCCGCGACTCATCACCGGCCACAGCTTCGACCAGCGGAAGGCCGAGCCGCCCGCCAAGGCTATGGGCAACACCGACTACGCCGCGAACTTCAACGACTTCCTTGATGCCGTACCGCAGAACGCGCCCTGGTGTTTCTGGTATGGCTGTACCGAGCCGCATCGCGCCTATGAGTTCCAGGCTGGGGTCAACAAAGGCGGCAAGAAGCTTTCGGACATCGACCGCGTCCCCGCCTACTGGCCCGATCACGAGACCGTCCGTCACGACATGCTTGACTATGCGTTCGAGGTCGAGCATGCAGATAAGCATCTCGGTCGCATGGTCGCCGAATTGGAGAAACGCGGTTTGCTGGACAACACGCTCATTATTGTCACCAGCGACCACGGGATGCCTTTTCCGCGCGTCAAAGGCTACGCCTATCACGACTCGAACCATGTGCCGCTCGCCGTTCGTTTTCCTGCCGGAATGAAACATCCGGGCCGCGTCATCGAAGACTTCGTGGATTTCACCGACCTCGCGGCGACGATTCTCGACTATGCGGGCATCGCGCAACCGGACAGCGGCATGATGCCCATCACCGGCCGGAGCTGGCGGCCGATCATCGAAAGCGATCGAGCCGGGCAGGTTCTGGCCGAACGCGACCACGTGCTGATCGGCAAGGAACGCACCGACGTGGGTCGTCCGTACAACTGGGGCTATCCAATCCGCGGCATCGTCACTGCCGAGCACCTTTATCTCCACAACTACGAACCGACGCGCTGGCCTGCTGGCAATCCCGAAACCGGTTATCTCGACACCGACGGCAGTCCCACGAAGTCGCTCATCCTCGAACTTGGCCGCAAAGACCGGAACGACTTGTTTTGGCGACTTAATTTCGGCATGCGTCCCGCTGACGAACTTTACGACCTGCAAACCGACCGCGACTGCACTCGCAACCTTGTTACTGACTCCGCTCACATTGAGCGTGTGACAAGTCTTCGCTGCCGCATGGAACACATTCTAAAGACGCAGGGAGATCCACGCATGTTCGGACGCGGTCACAATTTCGACGAGTACAAGCCCACCAACGGCGATGGCTTCTATGAAAAATTCCGGTCCGGCGAGAAGGTCAATGCCGGCTGGGTCAGCCCAACCGACTTCGAAAAAAAACAAATCACTCCGAACGCACCTTGAAACTCCATCCGTAATTCGCGTTACCTGCACTTGTTGCATTGACGGTCAGCGGTCAGTGCCAATCGTGTGCTGACAGCCGACCAGGGCAAGCTTTCTCACTGGGCGTCATCCAAACCGGATGGGCACATTCGCGCCGGGTTGGTCATTCCGGCCGGAGGAAATCACGATCGCCCACATACTGGATGAGGCGGGATATCACTGCGGTCACTCCGGCAAATGGCATGTCGGCGCGGTGAAAAAGGAGTCGCCCGTCAGTCCCGGTGCGATGGGGTGTCACAAAAGGGTTTCGCACGACAATTTCTTTGAACTGAACCCTTCTTTGTCGCGTAACGGCGGCCCGCCCGAAGTGTTCCAGGGCGAAAGCTCGGAAGTTGTCATTCGCGAAGCGATGCGTTTCATTGACGATGCGAAACAGCAGGGAAAACCGTTTCTCACCGTTGTTTGGTTCGGCTCGCCCCACGAACCGTACAGCGGCCTCCCGGACGATCTCGCGCTTTACGATGATTTGCCCGCAAAGTACACGAAGAAAGTCGGTCTCACATCCAACGAAACGGGCGGCTCGACGACTCGGCCGCAAGGCGAAGTTTTGCGGGAGCGATACGCCGAGATTACTGCAATGGATCGGGCGATAGGCAAGTTGCGAGAGCATCTTCGGGCACAGTCGCTGCGGGACAACACGCTGCTGTTTTATTGCGGCGACAACGGCACGTCGGCGGACGCGGCGCTGGGAGAACCCCATCGCGGTGTCAAAGGGCAGGTCTATGAAGGCGGCACGCTTGTCCCTGGCGTGATCGAGTGGCCCGCGCGGATTTCCAGGCCGCGCACGAACAACATCCGAGCATGTACCAGCGACCTGCTACCAACGCTGTGTTCTCTCGTTGGCCA
The DNA here is from genome assembly GCA_031429275.1 of Planctomycetota bacterium. Taxonomy (GTDB): domain Bacteria; phylum Planctomycetota; class Planctomycetia; order Planctomycetales; family Planctomycetaceae; genus SXXK01. The sequence continues at coordinate 3,736 of JANOZG010000431.1, read as the reverse complement.
GCCGTTGCCCAATCGTCCGCTCGACGGCGTGGATCTCGCCGCTGCGCTGGATGGCAATTTGACAAAATGTCCAAAACCGCTCGGCTTTTGGGAGTTCAACACCTCACAGCTCGCGTTATCGAAGCCGCAACCGTGGATCGCGCCCGAACTGCAACGCGGGACCACGCCGCTGGTGAAGTTGATGGGAGGCAAGGCAACTCGCGACTTCACGAACTTCCGCCATCCTGCACTCACCGACGCCGACTACCTCGGCCCGCGAGCGATCATCGACGGTCAATTCAAGCTGGTCATTCACGAGACCCGGGACGACAGGGTCAAACGCGAACTGTTCGACCTCGAAGCCGACCCTGCCGAGAAGACAAACCTTTTTGATCAACAACCGGCACTTGCTGAGAAACTGCAGGCCATGCTCCACGACTGGCAGAAATCGGTGCTGACAAGCCTGACCGGGGCGGAGAATTATCGATCGAATTCGGACTATCTCATCCCGATGGTTCAGCAAACCTGGTGCGTCGAGCTAAAGCGACACTGAAGGAGTCTTTGCAGTTGCGAAAGCAATGCCAGCAAATCGAACGGAAACTTGGCCTGAAAACCGAAGATCAAGTCTGTCCCCGGCGGGGGGTCGGGCGAAATCCGAAATCTGACGTTCTAAATGGAGATCCGAATCATGCAGCAGTCTGAGTACATGGCGATGATGCAGGGTGACGACGGCACGCTGGGCATCGCCGAGTTAGTCGGCGCCGACGAAGTTCGCTCCGACGGCAAAGTGCTGTTTCCATTTCGACGGACGTTTGTCATCGTCTATCGCTATTTGCGTTCTGGCGGTTTCGCGTCCGAAGCGCAATCGCGAGAATTGCGTCCGTACAACATCCTGTTCGGTCCTCCGTAGCAAACAAAAGAAAGCAATCGATATGATCCCCGCAGAACTCATCGACTGCTATCTCGTCGGAGCAGCTCACCTCCGGGCAGCCGTTGCCGATATGTCTCGCGAGCAACTTGTCGCTCGCCCAGTGCCAGGAAAGTGGAGCACGCTTGAAGTGGTTGCCCACATCGCGGACTTCGAGCCGATTATGGCCGACCGCATAAAGCGTGTGGCCTCGCATGACAACCCGACACTATTGGGGGCGGATGAAAGCCTGTTCGCGGAACATCTCTTTTATCACGACCGAAACATCGACGAAGAATTGGCGGTCGTCGATGCAATCCGCGCTTCCACCGCGCGGACACTTCGGCAACTCTCCGCCAACGCCCTGAACCGGGTCGGAACACACAACGAGGCTGGGGTGCTGACTCTGGAGCGGCTCATCTTAAGAGCAACAAACCACATCACTCATCACCTGACGTTCATCCGCGAGAAACGAAATGCGATCGGCTTGAGTTGACAGCCGTAATTACCAAGGAGACATCGATGTCCGCCCGTTACGAGTGCTATGACTCGCTGGTTTTGATCGGAGAAAACCTGGCGATCCAACTGGAGCGCGCTAGCGACAACGATTCGGTCGTGCCGCTTCGAGAATGGAGCCGTAGCGATGATGGCACGTTCGCTCAATATTTGGTCTCGTGCGTGGCCCGAAAGCCTCTCATTGACTCGACCAGCCAGAGGGACGATCGCACATGAAACTTTCGGTTGCCCAGATTTGTTCGTTGCCGGGGAATATCACCTCCAATCTCGCCATGCATGTCGATGTCGTTCACCGTGCTGTGGAGTTGGGGGCCGAAGTGGTTCTGTTTCCGGAACTCTCACTCACCGGCTACGAGCCGACGCTTGCAAAGCGATTGGCCGTGCGGCCCGACGATTCCCGCTTCGATGTCTTGCAGGCGCTAAGCGATTCTCACAGCGTCGTCATCGGTGCGGGCGTCCCGTTGGCAGTTCTTGCAGGTGTCGAGATCGGCATGCTGGTGTTTCAGCCCGGAGTGCCTTGCCAGTCCTACTCCAAGCAGATGCTGCATGTGGATGAACTCCCGTACTTCGTTTGCGGCAACGGCCAAACACTGCTCCGGAAGGATGGTCATACGCTGGTTCCCGCCATCTGTTTCGAGTCGCTGCAACCGGAGCACGCCGACTCCGCCGCGAATCTGGGAGCCAATGTCTACCTTGCGAGCGTGGCCAAGTCGGCGACCGGAGTCGCCAAGGCCTATGGACACTATCCGATGATCGCCAAGCGGCACTCCATGACAGTCATCATGGCAAATTGCCTGGGCCCCAGCGACAACTTCATCGGCGCAGGGCGATCCGCCGTTTGGAACTTGAACGGCCAACTTATCGCGCAGCTGGATGGCCAGCGAGAAGGCATTCTCGTGTTCGATACCATCACACAAGAAGCAGACACCGCCACACTGTGACAGCCACATCAAACGGCGGAGTGGCAACCTAACGGAATGTGTAGCGGGGTCTGCGCTCACTCTGGCCAAACATCTGCGATGCGGCAGGCGTGACAGTTGCATGTTGATGTAATTCAGTAAGGCTTGATAGAGGGACGCTTTGCGGGGCCAGACTTGCTCTGCGGTTTTCAGACGAGCGGAGTGATGTTTTTTCTGTCCCGCAGGAGAGTCTGAAATACTTGGCATGCCTCGCTTGGAGTACGCGAATGCGATTTGCCACATTGTTGCTCGGGGGATGGTCGACGGAGGCTGTTCCATCCGGAAAATCATCGGAATCATTGCGGAGCGTGGCAAAATCCTACCGCCTCATCGGCCCCGACCTGAGACTCTCTGATATGTTACGCGAGCGGAAAATCCCTGAAAATACCTGCGTGGTTTTCGTCTGCAAGTCGTTTTCTGTAAACGGGTTGCGTCACGCATTGGAATTAGTCAAAATAAATCGGCCTCGTCAAGCATCGTTACTCTTCAATCCCCAGAGCATTTCACTGCCTCGTGGATCTTGACCACGCTACACACTGCGCCAACTCACGGCCTTTCGCTGAAAGAACCATTAATGCTTAATCGACGAAACCTGCTTCAGGGAATGGCGGCTGGTGCTGGCGCGGCATTGGGCTTATCACTCTTTCCCAAGCAACTGCTGGCTTCGCCCATGCTCGGGACTTCGTTGACAACCGGTAAATCCTCGCCCAAACGCATCATCTTCTTTTTGCAGAACCAGGGCTTTGATCCGGCGACCTGTATTCCGGAAGGAATGAAGCGCAGTGGCTCCCTGGCTGGGATGAAACTGCCCGAACCGATCAGCCCGCTTGAGCCCTTTAAGGACAGACTGCACATTATCAATGGCCTCCATGGTCTGCACACCAGCCCATCGCACAGTGCCTTCTTCGGTGCACTGGGCGGTTACCGAGGAAGTGATGGTGTGCCGCCAGCTGGACCGACGATCGATTATGAACTCAGCAAAGTGCTGCCGGAGACTCTACTGCCGCACTTGTGCATGGGGATGGATTCCATCGAAAACATGACGACCAAGCCAACGCTGGCCACTCTCTCGGCCAGTGGCGCCGGTCAGCCAATCTTCATGCATTCAAACCCCAACCATTTGTACCAGATGCTTTACGGAGGAATCTCTACCGGTGACATTCGTCGTCAGCATTTAGCAAAATCGAATCTTTTAAACCAAATTGAATCGATGGCCGCCGCAGGAACAGAGTCAATTCCCGCACAAGACCGTCAGCGCTACGGGCAGTACGTGCAGGGCTTCCGGGATGTCAATGGGCTGCGTGGGCGACTGGAAACGGTCTCTGATCACTTGCGCAAGTTCGCTCCGGAAGTTGACAGACGCTACACCGCCCCG
>JANOZG010000430.1:0-8416 GCA_031429275.1 Planctomycetota bacterium | reverse complement strand
CCTGCCAGGGAAATGCCACGCCCTCGCTGGTAGAACAGAGATCGTTCAGACCAGTACGAGGCCCAGCATGTCAGCAGCGCGGATGTCAAAGCCTCTTCAGTCTGGACGTTCAGAATCGAATCCAGTTGCCCGGCAAAAGACGCCTCATGCGAATCCTCGCCAACCGCCGAACTTCGCACGATCAGTGTCTTCCCCGGTAGTTGCTCTCGCCAGAGCTGACACATTTCGTCAGCCAAATGCTTCGATACCGATGAACTTTGAACAAGTTGCCGAATGGAGGCGGATGCCTGACGCAGACTGGCGGGGTTGCGAAAGTCCATCTGATCGACCAGCGCGGCGATCGGTTTTCGAAGCTGATTGACATTCAAGAATTCCTGAAAAGCCTGATCCGTCAACACGAAACCTGAGAATACAGGAAAGCCTTCATTGAGCATCCGCGAGAGATGGTGAGCCTTGCCGCCGAACTGGCTCACTGCTCCGACTTGTGAAAGCGGGCAAATCCAATCGGTGGCGTTGGCTTTGGTGAGGTCGGGAACAATCATGAGGATTTCAGCCGGCTCGCGTCTTCGCGCCCACAAGGAACAGAACAACATTGAACAGCCAGTGGACAACGGTTCCGGAGACCAACAGGATGAGCCAGGTCATGATCGGCACCGGCACGAACAATGACAGCGCCAGTAAGGCTCCGACAACGGAGTCGATCTGATCCAGGACGAAGCAAGTGACTCGCGCCCAGCGCTGATGGGGTATCTGACCGGGGACGGCTCCCATCCGACGCTTCAAGAACGAATTTGGTAATTCTGCCAGCATAAAACCGAAACCAGCCCAGCAGCCCAGCAGTGCGTACTGCCACAAGGCAATCGGCCACAGCCAGTCCTGACGCTCCGGGGGCAGCACTCGTTGAAACAGCCCAAGCAGCAGAAAGGCCACACCGGTCGCCGGAACCATCGCCACGAAACCTCGCCAGGTCTTGTTGTCGCCGAAGAGTCTTCGGCCGCGATACAGCCTTCCGCCATCAATGGGTTTCCCAAACCGCCGAGCGACCTTGCTGTACAGCCAGGTGACCTGCACTGCTCCGGCAAACACGAAGGCCGCCATCAGACACATCGCGCAGAAGTAAGGATTGGGAGACGCATCCAACATTCAGAACTCCAACCCGGTCTGGTCACGGTTCTGAAACAACAACACGTCGCCTCGCACTTGCTTTGATCTCACCAGCCATTGCCACCATGAAATCTGATTCTGCGGGACATAGTCGATGCGGTGCAGATAGTATCCAGGGACCTGAACGTACATGTGGTGCAGCTCATGTGCATCCATGTTCAACAGAATCAGCCGGGAGAACCACACCGGAAATCTCAAAGATCGAGTGAACCTTTCCTGTTGCAGCGGCGGAAAGGGGTCCACGGGTTGTCCGTGACTGACCTGCATCGGTATGTGAGTATGCTGGCTCAGGATCAGAAGATCTTCCATCATCAGTCCCAGCAGAATGCCCGGTCCAGTGCAGCGCAGTTATTGCCATGGCCCTGCCAGATAAACTACGCAACCATAAAGGGAAAGCAGTCCCACGACGTTGAATGCCAATCGAATCATGCTGCCTTTGCGAGGAAACAGTTTGTGCAGCCGAGGCAGATTCCAGTAGTTGTCCAGTCGGTAGATGACAGAGAAAATCGGAATCCAGCAAGCCCAGCAGACGCGCACAGCCAGCAGAATCCACTTCGGTCGCTTGCGCGGCGTCAGACCGGCAGTGGTCGCATCCAGATCCTGCCAGCCGGTCCATCGATGATGAAATCCATGAACTAACTTCCAGCACTCAAACGGGAAACCAGCAAAAAAACCAGCCACGTGCCCGGCGGCGTAGTTCAGTCGCTGAGTCCGAAACAGCGTCTTATGCCCCGCTTCATGGAGAATTGCGAACCACTGCACAAACGCGAAAGCCAGCAGAACCTGTCCGCTGAGCCATACCCCTGGATGAGCGGACATGGAAAGGTACAAAGCGAATCCCGTCAGTCCACAACCTGATGCCATGAGCAACATTCCGAGCAGGTCGGACGCTTTCCATTCCACGAACTCCGAGATCGGCGGGACGATGTGATGGTCGTCGTTTGGATTCAGTGGAAGCATTGAGTTCTGCCGGACGGACGCTGATCTGGACTGTCGAAGCCTCAGTCCGCAGGTTAGCGATGTAGGTGATTGCTTACAACCAAGCTGAAACCAGAAGCAGCTCGTCCGGCAGGAATCTGGTAAATTGCTGCCGCCGCTGAAATCTCGATACCCGGTCAATGAGCGGCGAGAAGGAATTATTCGAATCTTCACCTCGCGACAGCCTGTATCGCCTGACACAGGAGATCCTGTTATCCTGCCGTCTTTGGCTGGCGGAGTGGGCGGAATTGCAGGGTCACGATGTCGCAGGATTCAACGAAACTCATCTTCATTACATCGCAACTCAGACAATCCAGTGTCAGCCTTGAACCTCAGGTGGATCCACTTGCTCAAAGCAGAAGCAGGAATCAGAGATGACAGATGAAACGAAGAGCAGTGAATCCGGTCTCACCGAGGTTCAGCCGCCTGGTGCGCCGGCATTGGATGGGCAGTCATACAAGTCAGCTCGCGGATTTGCTTCCCTGGTCGTGACCCAGTTTCTTGGTGCCGTGAATGACAATATCCTCAAGGGCATCCTGATTTACATGGTGATCGATGGTTCCTGGACGGGGCGACTGGGCGCCGGCGGTCAGGGCATTGTCAGTCTTTGCCTGAGCTTGCCCTTCATTGTCCTGTCCGGCATTGCCGGTGAATATGCCGACCGATACAGCAAACGCGATGTCGCCGTTGTCATGAAAATAGCGGAGATTCCGATCGGACTCGTCGCGATGTTTGGATTCTGGATCGGCAATTTGTGGCTATCGCTGATCGCGCTCCTGGCATTGTCCAGTCAAAGCGCAATTTTCGGACCGGCAAAGTACGGCATGATCCCGGAACTGGTCCAGTCCCGCAGCATCAGCAGGGCTAATGGAATCATTAACATGTTGACGAATTTGGCTGTGATTGTGGGGACGCTGGCGGCCGGATGGATCGCCGATGCCTACAGCCCTCTGCCTTCAAGTCCAGCGGAGCCAAGTCTGTTGTTGCCTGGTATCGCAATTCTGCTGGTCGCTGTCGCAGGGGTGATTTCCGTTGCTTTCCTGACAAAACTTCCGCCCGGAAATCCGTCAGTCCGCTACCCCCGGAACCCCTTTACGATGTACTCGTCGGCGATCCGAAAGATGGGCGAGTCACCCCTGCTCCTGATTGCCCTTGCCGACGGCTACTTTTATTTCCTTGCGGGACTCGCCCTGCTGATCCTCCCGGAATACACCGTTGTGCTTAAGGCCTGGAACGTTTCCAGAGCAGAGGTCAGCCTCCTGCTGGGAATCCTCGGGATCGCCATCGGATTGGGCAGCGCTGTCGCAGGATTTGTGTCCGGCCATGCCATTCGGCCAGTCCTGATACCGATCGGCGCTGCCGGGCTGAGCCTGTTCTTTTTTCTTCTGGGCACCGTCCCGCCGACAATTCCTGACGTGCCACCCGGTTGGTCGCCCGCGCTGCGAATTGTTCTGAGTTCTCACTCGCTTCTCATTCTGGGTGCCGGATTCTCTGCAGGGTTCTATATCATTCCTCTGCAATCGCTGCTGCAGCATCGCTCCCCTCCTGCGGAGCGAGGTCGGTTTCTGGGAACCGCCAGCGCCATCTCATTCATGTTCCTGACGCTGGCGGCAATCGTTTATCCAGTGATTCGTCCGGCGTTCGGCCAGCATCCCGAAAAGATCTTTCTGGTGTGCTGCGGTTTGATCATAACCGGGATGTTCATTTTCATGCTGCGACTACGGTCAACCGGACTGACGCTGGCGCCGGTCGTGAGCGAGTGACCGTTTCTGTCGGCACTCGTCAGACGAATCAAAAGGGAAACAGAGCAGAGAGCTTACAGTAAGCTCCTTCGGTACTCAAAACAGCAACGACCTCAAAATGCTGGCTGCGAACCGAAGCGTTAGTAGTGCGGCCACGCCGGCCAGCAAAGAAGCCGCACACAGCAGCAACACGATCTCAGAGCCGTGCAGCATGGCGATCGTCGCGCGACTGCAGCCCAGACGAAACATGGTCTGCATTTCTGACTCTCGGAGTCGCATCGACAGGTTGACAACAAGGCCCAGCAGCATACAAGTGACGATTCCGGCTGCGATCGAACACACCCATGCAAGCTGTTCAATCCGGAACACGATACTCAGCAGTTCCTCAATCACTTCCGGCGGTTTGAGACATTGAGCTGTGGCTTGAGACGAAGCATAGCGGCCCAGAATCTGCGTGCGGGCTTTTTCGGTTTCCGGCACAACGAGGATCGCGGTGAGCGGGAACGATGCCGGTTCGCCGTGGAAATGAAATGAGTCAATGTTGTCCGCCGTGATTTCCGTGTACGGCAACACTGCGGCGTTCGCGGTGACTGATCCGGTGACCGTATCGTTCTTCAGCAGCAACTGTGAATCTGTCTGCGTATTCAATTCCTGGTGGCCATGCCCAATCCCGTCAATGACCCATGTCGTGCGCACGTCAGTGAAAACGGCATCGTCGTCGGGTGAATGCGATTGCGCCAGCACTCCGACGACTTTCATTTTGAGGGGATAGTCCCCGGCCAGATTGAAGGCATTGCGAGGAGCCGAGAGAATCGAATCGCCGGGATGCAACTGCATCTTCTTCGCCACATTACTGCCCACGACACAGTCACCAAGCAGGCTGATTGTCTGACCCTCGGCGACAATCAATCGCCTGAACTCAAAGTACTCCGGCGACGTGCCAACAATTACAGCACCTTCTATGCCGGGACGTGACTGCGTGCGATAACGGACGTGCAACGGAATGGCATAGGCTGCGGCATTCGCGGTCGACAGATTATCGATCGATTCGACTTCGGCCATTGTCGTGTCGGCAGGCGGGAGCGTATCGAAATACAAGGCGTGCAGCGCCAGATCAATGCGGCTGCCTTTCGCTCCCAGCACAAGCGATGTCGCGTTTGCCCGCTCAGAAATTTCACGGCGGAACTGATCCAGCACCAGACGAACGGTGACCGGAAGCCAGATTGTGATCGCCAAACTCAGCAGGATCGTCAGGGATCGACCTCGATGCCACAGCAATGATTTACATGCAAGATACAGAGCGTTCTTCATGTACCGCCCTTCGCTCGATCTCTGCCCAGTGAAGTGTCTGTGGTGCGTTCCAGAAACTGATCAAATGGAATGACTCGGTCAAAATGCGGCAACAACGAATGGTCGTGAGTCACCATGATCAAAGTCGCACCGGACCGCTGAGCCTCCGCCAACAAAAGACACACAATGCGCCCGGCATTGATCGGGTCAAGGTTGCCTGTAGGCTCATCCGCCAGCACAACCTGCGGCGAAAGCAACAACGCTCGGCAGATCGCGACACGCTGACGTTCACCCTGCGACAGACGCGTGACAGATCGTCGCACAAAATCTGACATTTCAACACTGTGTAAAAGGTCGCAGGCCCGCTGTAGAAGAGCGTTTGTGACGGTCACCGAAGGATGAATGCGACACGGCAACAGCACGTTGTCGAGCACATTCAGGTAGTCGATCAGCTGAAAATCCTGAAACACCTGGCCAATACTCAGAAGCCGAAACAAGCGGCGGTCAGCATCACGCAATCGATGCACAGCGGTATTTCCAACCGTGATTTCGCCGCCAGTCCCGGGTAGAATTCCGGCGATCAAATTCAGTAGCGTTGTTTTTCCAGACCCACTTGGACCCACTATCACGGCAGACCGACCAGCGTCCAGAGTCAACTGCGGAATCCGCAGCCGAAACGTCCCGTCGCCGTATGTGAATGTGAGTTCATGGATGGAGATCATGGCTTCAGCACAATCTTTCCTGACAATGTTCCTGCGGATTTCAAAGTGTTGTCTTCCTGGAGCTGATGCGATTTTACGGCCTCCGACATGGACAGTGTCACTCCGATGAGTGGCTTGTAACGACCATCAACCAGCATCTTGTTCAGTTCAATCGCTGCGGCCCGCTGCTCCATCGGCGACGCGTTAAACATTGCGAACCCAATCGCTCGGAGATCTTTGACATAGAACGGACCAACAGGAAACTCCGGCCGCGAATCACGTCCCGCCATCAGAATGATTCTGCCACGCGGCGCCATGAGCGACACGGTGCGATCCAACGTTGATGAGCGTTGTGTTTCAAACCAAAGATGAATGGGCCCTGTGGACGCTGCAATCGCCGCAAATTGCTGGTTAAGGTCCTGACTCCGATACTCGATCACATGTGTCGCCCCAAGACGTAAACACTCTGCGGCTTTCTCCGGCGAACCTGCCGTGGTTATCACCGTCGCACCTGCAGCTTTCGCCAACTGAACTACTGCCGAGCCCACTCCGCCGGTGCCGCCGTTCACAAAAACCACTTCGCCAGCTTTTAATGCGCCGTGTAGAAACAATCCCAGATGCGCGGTGATGCCAACCAACGCACCAGCAGCCGCAGAGTCACTGCTGACGCCTACTGGCGTCGGATATAACCAATGTTCATCGATCGCGCACAGTTCGGCAAATGATCCCTGTCGGCCAGCCAACCCCTGATTGCTGCCCCACACGCAATCGCCGACTTTGAATCGTTCGACGCCTGGACCAATCGCTTCGACAACTCCGGCAATATCACAACCAATGATATACGGATTTGGCAGAGCCACCTTGACGATCCCCGATCGAATGTACGTATCAATAGGGTTCACAGCGACTGCTTCAGTACGAACCAGAACCTGTGATTTTTCAACAGCAGGCGCAGGCATTTCGGCCCACTGAATAACCTCTGGCGCGCCAGTGGTTGTGATGATCGCAGCTTTCATAAGAATACTCCCTCGGCGAGCGGTGCGGCGTCAGCCCCCCGGTACAAGGCGATTCACGACCGATCGTCGTCGCAGGTTGGAATCACAATGCACCGGCAAGCTGACGCATGCCGCTCACCCAGCTAATCTAACAAAACGTTGAGAAATAAAGACAACCATGCAAACCAAGACTGCGAAACTCAAACTCGCCCCCAGTACAAAACTGCGTGGCCGATACGTCCATTCAATCGTATGTGTCCCAGCAGAGACTCGAACACTGCGATGAAATCCGCGCGATGTCGTCGTGACGACTTCAGCATCATCGACCTTAACCTGCCAGCCGGGAAACATCAATTCGTTCACTGCCACGATAGCATCTTCAGCCAAAACAACCGTGAAGATCTGTCGTGAAGGACGACGTTCAACCCACACAAACGAAGTCAGTGCCGTTCTGGGCTCAGCGACGATTCGCCCTGTTGCTGAGGTCAGCCTATACAGAAAACACTCGGCATTCCCACGGGCCCAGACACGATTAAGAAAACTGTCCGGCGCGGCAGCAACCAGATCCAGATCCGGCGATGGCCTAAAGATGGCTTCCTGAGTCAGAAGATGCGTGATACCACGATCGCGCATTCGAAGAACAGCGCCCGCCGCAGGAAATTCGGAATCCGCAACGACCGGAATCGTGTCAAACAATGCGTCCTCTTGAAAGTACTCGGCAGGCCCCAGTCCCAGATATTGCGGCACGCAGCTGACACCAAACAGGTTCGCCACATTTGGCCCGGGAGCAAGCAACCGAGCGTCGGGCTGCCTGCCCAGTTCAGCGGCGATCCAGCTTTCAGCTAATCCAGCGATTGGCGGGGTCGGCACAATTTGAGCGTCGCAAACCGGGCCATCGCCGGACGCCAACAGATCAGGCAGCGTGATTGCCGCGATGAGAGCCGTTATGACAAATTGGAGACTGGGAGATTTTCGTCGCAGCAAGGAATCGAGCACAAGTCCCGCAACGACTGCCAGTCCCATCGTTGTGATGATTGTGTACCGAGCTGGCCCCATGAAGAAACCAAATCCGGGCAGGTGCTTCATCACAGGCACCAACCAACCAAACCCATAGATGACCGCGATGCTTGATAGCAACATCCAGATTTTCCAGTTCGTATCCCGCAATCGCTGACGCAGGGAATACTGCACCAGGCACAAGACAAGTCCCAGTGGAATGAGCCCCACATAAAGATGGGCTTCAACCTGGTTCGTATCGGCCGACGACATCAAGAACTTAGACTGCAACATTTGTCGCGACTGCACAATCTCCGGCGAATGCCAATACCACCAGCTCGCAACCAGCTGACTCAAATACACCGGCGGCATGTGACCATACATCGGATTGAAAACCGCATGGCCTCCATCACGCTGACTCATCTGCCGCAGTTCCAGCGTCGGAATCAACTGAACGGCAGCGAGTAAGATTCCAACAGCAATCGCGGCGATCACCAACGAGCCAGCTTTGAATGCACTAACTGTAGGACGGGACTCCAGTCCCGTCCTG